>CATAQZ010000068.1 GCA_949487015.1 Flavobacteriales bacterium UBA4585 | reverse complement strand
GACAGCGCAGGTGTCCAATTGCCCTATCTTGACGGAATCAGTATTTCTTTCTTAACGGATCAACAAAGCGCTTTTTTAGAATATTTGCGGGGGAATTTTGATTTTCTCCCAAACCTTGACCCGAGTTTTAAAGACGATCTTCTAACCAGACAGGGCACTCTTCAAGAGCGTTATATGGCCGAGCATACTTTGGTTCGCGGTCCATTTCTGAATACAGAATACTTGGTATTCAATGCCGAACGGCCACTTCCTCGAGACTTACGTTGGGCCATTAATGCATCTATTGATAAAACTGAAATGATCGCCTCTTTACGCAATGGCGTGGGTGTACCCGCAGTTGGAGGGATAATTCCTTTAGGCTTGCAGGGGCATCAAACTACAGTAGGTATAGAGTATGCTCCTGACAGTGCTGAAAGTATAATTAATAGCTATGAGGTTTTGCCAGAGTTAACTTTAACAACCGTTGCAAATTATCGCGATCTATGTGAGTTTGTTCAAGGAGCATTAGCGAAGTTGGGCTGGGAAATCTCAGTGAATGTAGTGCCGTCTGCGGCGCTTCGCAGTGAAAAGTCAGCAGGTTCACTGGATTTTTTCAGGGCAAGTTGGATTGCAGATTACCCGGATGCGGCGAATTATTTAATGCTTTTTTCTTCTGAAATGAAGGCGCCGAATGGCCCTAATTATAGCCGTTACAGTTCTCCAATATTCGATTCGTTGTATCGTAGAATTCAATATTTGCCCGCAGGGGAAGAACGGACCGTGTTAATGTCCAAAGCTGATGCGTATTTATCAGATGAGGCGGTATGTGTGCCGTTGTATTATGATGAAGTTTTGCGCGTTTTTCCATCGCGAACTAGCGGCGTACGAACCAATGCCTTGAATGCACTTAATCTCCTTGAGGCGTTGGTGGTTCAGGACTAAATCTAGTTACAAGTGGCCTGTGGTCGCTTAGATTTATATTCTCAATGTATTGACCCTTTGAGTGCAAATCGGTGCTGTGCATCGTCCAGTCAATTTTAAAAAATAAGCCTCGCCTTGCAAGCGGTTCAAAAGACCCCATGGTGCCGTATCCGTTGAGAATATAGGGATCATCAAGCTGCCGAAGCAATCGCCAGTATAAGTTACCGCCCGGTACTCCATTGAAATCACCGGCAAGTATAACCGGATGCGGGCTTTCTTTTACCCATTCAACGATATGATTGGCTTGCAATCCACGATTTTTGTCAGTAGCAGCTAGTTTGCTCAGAACGAATTGACCCGTTTCTAAAAGTTCATCTCTTGAATGAACTACGTCCATATCTTGATCTTGTAAACCGGTAGAGCTCAGGTGTACGTTGAGAATACGGACCGTATCAAAAGGTAGCGCTATATCCGCATACTGAGCACTGGTTTTCGCATACCCTTTAGTTGATAGACTGGTATATACCAGTGGGGAATGCTTTAGGATAGGATATTTAGAATAAATAGCTACTGAATAATTCTTAGCCCGCGGCGCATATGTTCGGTAGGGATAATGTTTAGCTAATGGTGTGGCGGCGCTGCGACGAATCTCTTGCATGCATAAGATATCTATGGATTCTTGCTGGGACCAATTTCCGATTTTTTGTGCCGCGCCGCTGGTTTGATAGAAGGCTCTGACATTGTATGTGGCTATTTTAACTTCATCCTCCGAGACTTCCTCTCCCTGAGCATAAGGCCATTGTGCCATTAAGGGAACGGTAATAATGGCCAGGCCAATGAGGTTCGTGCTTGATTTTCTAGGGTTAAATCGGAGCCAAAAAAGAAGGGCAACAGAGTGGGGTATAACCAAGAGTGGTAATAGTAATACGAGCACACTTATTCCAGGAATGAGCTGCGAGGGAATGAGACTCCCGATTGCCATCACTAGAGTCACTCCGGTTAATGCGAGATTTAACCAATGCAGCAAAATCAGCCGCTTTTTCACCTAGTCTTTTGAGATTTTAAAGAGAAACGCCTTTTCGTCTTTAGAAAGGCTGTCGTATCCAGTGGCCTTGATTTTATCAAGGATTTCGTTCATGCGAGCTGTGTCACCCGTACCATCTGCTTTGGATGAAGTGGTTTTCTGGGCACTATTTTTATAATTTCTTTCACCGAAACTAAAGCCTTTTTTTC
>CATAQZ010000067.1 GCA_949487015.1 Flavobacteriales bacterium UBA4585 | reverse complement strand
TCGCGTTGCGCAATAACTTCGTCTTTTTTCGTGGCTTGAAGTTTTTTTCGTGCGCCTTCGATGGTAAAGCCTTTGTCTTTTACCAATTCTTTTATCGCTGCAAGAAGCAGGATATCTTCTTTGGTGAACTTGCGGTTGCCGCGTGAGCTTTTCTTCGGTTTGAGTTTAGGAAATTCTTTTTCCCAGTAACGGATATTGGATGCGTTGATTTCCAACAACTCAGCTACTTCCCCAATGGAGTAGTACAGTTTGTCTAAATGATCCAATGTAATTCCGTTCATAAAGGAAAGATACGCTCTTTTTTGCAGGCTAAGGTAAACTTAGTCGAAGCTCTGGTTCGAGTGGCTCGAAATGATAAGCATTTCTTCGTATTCTTCAGGAGAAAGATCGTTAAAGAAGTAGTTGATCGGATTGATTTTACGACCATCTTTCATCACTTCGTAATGCAAGTGCGGAGCAGTTGAAGATCCTGTAGATCCAATATACCCGATGACATCTCCACGTTTTACGCGCTGTCCACGACGAACTTCGATTTTACTCATGTGCCCATACAGCGTCTTGTAACCAAACCCATGGTCGATAACAATATGACGTCCATAACCGGAGCGGCTGCGTTTGTATGTAGTTACTTTTCCATCACCGGTGGCATATATAGGTGTGCCTGTGGGCGCAGAGAAATCCGTACCCCAATGCATTTTTCGCACTTTATATATCGGGTGTATACGGTAACCGTACCCCGATGCCATTTTTTTGAGACTCTTATTCGCAACAGGTTGGATTGCTGGAATGGCGGCGAGCATTGCTTCTTTATTCCTGGCCATCTCTACCACGTCGTCAAAACTGGTCGATTGTATATAAGCACGACTAGCGACTTGATCCAATTTTTTGCGAGTATCCATCAAGAGCTCTGAATTTTCAAAGCCTTCAAGGTTACGGTAGCGGTTCGCACCCCCAAAGCCAGCGGTACGAACTTCTGCCGGAATAGGACCCGCTTCAAAAATGGTCCGATAAATTTCGTCGTCGCGTTTTTCAATATCGCCAAGGACCTCTGTGAGCTGGTCTAATTTTCCATTCATGAGCTCGTATTGAAGTACCATGTTTTCCAATTCGCGCTTCATTCGACGCTCCTTTGGGCTCTCAAACCAAAGATCAGCAGCCAGGTAGAAAACCACACCAAAAGCCATTGCAACTGCACTGAAAACAGCGATGTCTTGCAACTTTTGTTTCCAAGCACGCTCTATCTTCCTGTAAGAGAGCGTTTTAGAATCATAGGTGTATTTTACTTTAGCCATACTTTGTGCGTTATTTTTGCTTAGACGCAAATTCTACGCGAATATTGTGCCACAAAGAAACGATTTTACACAAACAACATAACCATCCTACCCAGGGAAATATTCACAGTATGCTGACTTCTAAGGAGATACGTCGCAAATTCCTCCAGTTTTTTGAGGAAAAAGGCCATGAAATCGTGGCATCCGCGCCCGTAGTGAACAAAAACGACCCAACGCTTATGTTCATCAATGCCGGAATGAACCCGTTTAAAGATTACTTCTTAGGGAATGCCGTGCCTAAAAATAGCCGCATCGCTGATACCCAAAAGTGTTTACGCGTAAGTGGAAAGCACAATGATTTAGACGAGGTGGGTCACGATACTTACCATCATACACTGTTTGAGATGTTGGGGAACTGGTCCATCGGAGATTATTTCAAGCAAGAAGCCATTGACTGGGCATGGGAATTACTTACTGAGGTCTACGGTATCGATAAAGACCGATTATATGTCAGTGTTTTCGGTGGCGATGCAAAAGAACAGATGGAGCGCGACAATGAGGCTGCGAACATGTGGTTAAAGCATACTACGAATGACCGAATCATCAATGGATCTAAAAAGGACAACTTTTGGGAAATGGGTGAAATAGGACCGTGTGGTCCTTGCTCTGAAATTCATGTGGATTTACGAAGTGACGCTGAACGCGCAAAAATAGATGGTGCCTCTTTAGTGAATGCTGATCACCCTCAGGTCGTTGAAATCTGGAATTTGGTATTTATGCAATTCAACCGCAAAGCTAGCGGAGAATTGGAAAACTTACCTGCGCAACATATAGATACAGGAATGGGCTTCGAACGTCTCTGTATGGCCCTTCAGGGCAAACAATCGAACTACGACACTGATGTTTTTACGCCGTTGTTATCGGAAATCTCGTCCCTTTCTGGAACTACTTACGGTGGGTCTGAAGCTACGGATATTGCGCAGCGTGTAATCGCAGATCACATACGTGCAGTTGCGTTTGCGATAGCAGATGGTCAGTTACCAGCAAGCAGCGGAGCAGGCTATGTCATTCGTCGTATCCTACGGCGTGCCATTCGTTATGGATTCTCTTATTTGAATCTAACTGAGCCGTTCATGTTTAAACTTGTTAAAGTTTTAGATCAAGAGATGGGTGAATTTTTCCCGGAACTCTCGGCGCAACGTGCATTAGTTGAAAAGGTGATCGAGGAAGAGGAAAACAGTTTTTTGAAGACGCTCGCGCAAGGTTTGGCGAAATTGGAAGAATTTCTCGCAGGGGATGCGAAAGTATTAGATGGACAACGTGCCTTTGAGTTATACGATACCTATGGTTTTCCGATTGATTTGACTGAACTGATCATGCGCGAGAATCAGCGCACGGTCGATATGGTCGGATTTACGGCAGAGATGACGGCTCAAAAAGAACGTTCACGTGCGGCGACGAAACTCAGTACGGACGACTGGGTTGAATTAGAAGAAGACGATAAAGAGGAGTTTGTTGGCTACGACTATACAGAGGTAGATGTTCGCATTACTCGATACCGTAAGGTGAGTACTAAGAAGAAGGAATTTTACCAATTGGTTCTTTCCTTAACTCCCTTCTATCCTGAAGGAGGTGGCCAAATCGGGGATACTGGAACCTTAGTTAAGGGCGATAGTACGCTACATATCACGACCACGAAAAAGGAGAATGGGGTCATTGTGCATTTTACTGATGAATTACCATCGGAGTTAGGTGGTCAGTGGAAGGCGACGGTTAATGTTGCTGATCGCAATGAAACGGCGAAAAATCACAGTGCAACCCACTTGATGCACGAAGTCTTGCGTGAAGTGCTGGGGACGCACGTGGAGCAAAAAGGCTCACTTGTACGACCGGATTACCTGCGTTTTGATTTTTCCCATTTCCAAAAAGTAAGTGCGGAAGAATTACTTGCCATTGAGGCAAAAGTGAACGAACGCATTCAAGCCAATTATGCGCTCGAAGAATACCGTAACATTCCTATTGCCGAGGCAAAGGATATGGGAGCTATGGCACTCTTCGGTGAGAAGTATGGCGATACTGTTCGTGCCATTAAATTTGGTTCATCTGTTGAGCTTTGTGGAGGTATTCACGTACCAGCGACGGGTTCTATAGGACTCTTTAAATTTATTTCTGAGGGAGCTGTTGCAGCCGGTGTGCGTCGGGTTGAAGCGGTGACTGGGAAAGGTGCTTTAGACTATGTCAACGTTGAGCTTGCAAAACTGCGCGCGGCGGCGGAGGTGTTGAAGCATCCGCAGGATTTAGCCAGTGCATTGCAGCAGTTAAAGGAAAAAGAGACTGCCGCGCAAAAAGAAATTGACACATTGCGAAAAGAGAAAGCAATGGGGGCGGTGAAGGAATTAGAAAATAGCGCAATAGCATTTAATGATGCAAGGGCCATCGTTGCACGTACCTCGCTTGATGCTGGGAGTGTAAAGGATTTAGTCTTTAAATTGAAATCGACTCCAAGCACGTTAGTTATTCTGGGCAACGTAGTGGAGGGTAAGGTCACCTTGAGTATTGGTATAAGTGATGACCTTGTAACAACTAAAGAATGGCACGCGGGCAACGCAGTTCGAACTTTAGCGAAACACATAAATGGCGGCGGTGGCGGCCAGCCCGGATTTGCTACAGCAGGAGGAAAAAATCCTGACGGTATAGATAAAGTATTGGTAGAATGGAAAAACGAATTCTCATGATGACAACAGCCCTACGTTCATTGCTTATTGCGGCCTTATTCCCTGTGGCCTTGACGGCACAAAAGACAGAGCCTATAGAGTACTATACGGATAGTGATATCAACGATACTAAGTTTTCTATTGCAGCAAGCTATGAGCCTTCTTTTGCTGGCCGTCGATTAGCTTTGTATACGCCTGTTCAGGACGGTACAGAACTGTTCGCACTCACGAATGAAGATGGTGGCGGTGTGTTGGGCCAGCGTTATGGTTTCTCACTCTTTTACGAATTACGAAGCATGTTTCATATTGGAATCGGCTGGTCTCAAGAGCACAGTGGTTTTTTGACCAAAGGATTTGCGGTTTTTGATCAAAATGCGCTCTTCCAGGACACCATAGGCACCTTTACGGCAAAGACTTCCTACAACGCGATAAACATTCCTATTCAAATCGTCTTTCATACCCAAATGACGGATATCTGGGCATTGCAGGTGATTCCGTCGTATGACTTTACTTTCTATTCAGGAATACGTCGCGAATGGATTGGTGAAGAAGTACCTAATTATCCAGCGGATGCCGCAACGGGAGTATTAGGATCCTTATACGAGCGCGGTACAGAAGTGAAGTACATGAATGGCTTCAATGGATCTATTGGCTTTGCGATTGGCAATGAATTTACGGTTGCAAATAATTTAGCACTTACGGTGCGCGGTGAATTCCGTTACGGATTACTTCCCATCAACAAAGAGGATATCGGTCTTCGTGAAGTGCCTTATGGAGTAGGTGGTGCCGTTGGGTTCCGCTACTACCTCTAAGCGGAGCGCCGAGTTGTTTGAATAAAAAAGGTCCGGGCGCGAATGCGCCCGGACCTTTTTTGTAATAGAATTTTCGCTTATTCTGCCGTTGCAGAATCAGTCGCCTCTGAAGCAGCTTCCGTCGCTTCTTCTTCTTCTTCTGTAGGGTTTTCACGGTTTTCATTCAACATGGTCACCATGCGTTCCGTGATGTCATACTCATCGTTTGCATAAATGATTTGACCGCCTTCTTCGTATAGGAGAATGAAGTCGAGATTCAACT
>CATAQZ010000066.1 GCA_949487015.1 Flavobacteriales bacterium UBA4585 | reverse complement strand
TTTGTAAGAAACGGTGCAGTGCCTTTTTAGTACATTTTCGAAAATCTTACGGAATTATGCGATTGCTCACTGTTTGCTTGCTCTTTAGCACCCTTACCTATGCTCAATCAGGGCCAGGAAACTGGTTCATGTATTTTGGAACGAACACCATCAACGACACATGGAGTATTCATACGGAGGCTCAGCACCGTAATTATGGGCTCTTCCCAAACGAGCTTGAGCAGCTTTTACTCCGGACCGGTCTCAATTATAAAATCCGCGATGGTCTTGTTGTTACTGGAGGATACGCGAACATTACCAACCATGTCTATAATTCCGCTCGTATTGGTCCCGAGGTGGAGGAACACCGCATTTGGCAGCAATTGATCGCTGTGAATTATTTTGGGAAAACAAAATTGGAGCACAGATTCAGGTACGAGCAGCGATGGATTGAAGACGAATTCAAAACGCGCTACCGTTACCGTGGCATGCTTTTCCACCCGCTCAACAAAGAACGTATAGAGACGGGTACATTGTATTTAGGTATTTACAACGAACTGTTTTTACAACCCACGGGAACCGCATTTGATCGCAATCGATTTTATACTGGAATGGGTTACAAATACGCACCTAATGTTCAATTCCAATTGGGCTATCTGTTGCAAACTGTAGGAGACAGAACAGGCCAGTATCTTCAGTTTGGACTGATTTTTGACACGTGATTACTATGTTTAAGAGACCCATACTTTTCCTAGCATTAGCTACAACCGCCCTCGTATTAACGAATTGCAACCGCAATTCCGGAGGCAAGAATCCGCCTTCATCTTTGGATATGCACGAAGTATCTTTTCAATATGATGGGTTAAACCGTAGCGCCCAGGTACATATTCCTGAGAACTATGATAGTTCGTTCGCACTACCTGTAGTACTCAATTTTCATGGTTATGGAGGAAACGCAACGACACACGCGGCTACTACAGGAATGACGGCTACTTCGGATTCTTTCCAATTCTTACTGGTCTATCCTCAGGGAAGCCTGTTAGGTAACGACCCCCATTGGAACAACGCGCTCCCAGGTCCAGATAATAAAAGTGATGCCGAAGATCTGGGTTTTACAAGTGAACTCCTGAGACTTTTAGATTCTGCCTTTCTTATCGATCGAGAAAGGATATACGCTTGCGGGTATTCCAACGGAGGGATGATGTCCTATGCCTTAGGATGCTATCTCAGTAACGAAATTGCCGCGATCGCCTCTATATCGGGTTGCTTAGGAGATACCACAGCAACCTGCGCGCCGCAACACCCAACAGCTACTTTAAACATCCACGGAACGAATGACGGTGTAGTCGCTTACGACGGAAGTTCAGAAATCATAAGTGCCCCAGAAGCCGTTGCGTTTTGGGCTGCACAAAACAATACACAGTCCACTCCAACCATTACCACGAGTACCACCACGAGTTACGACATAGAACACATTCGTTACGAACAAGGTGATAGCAACGTTACTGCGGAACATATTAAAGTGCTCGGCGGTGGACACGTTTGGTACCGCTTCGAGGAAAATGGCGCCTCTATGAATACGCTCATTTGGGAGTTTTTTGACCGATTCGATATTTACGGCGCCCGCTAAAGCAAAGACGTGGCAGCCACATATTGTACCTATATTTACAGGACTGTACAGGCACCATGAACATAGCTCCAATCTTCCATCCTTTCCGTTCGGACATCAGTAAAATTGCCTTACCTAAGCAGTTCACCTATCCGTTCTTCTACCAACCACATCCGCTCACTGAAGCTGCCGCTAATGAACTGCAGTCGTTTCTGTTGAAAGGAACTTTAGTGCACAACTTTGGACTGGGAGCCCACGAGTCTTTGATCGAACAAGGTAAAATGTTTGGCGTGCTTGTAGTACAAAACCAAGACGGCAATCTTGGCTGGCTAGCTGCATATTCCGGTAAACTGAGTGAAGAACCACAAAGTTATTTTGTTCCTCCGGTTGCAGACATTCACGCCGCTCAATCTTTTTATAAAAAAGGAGAGGCTGAACTCAATGATATGAGCGCAGTGATTGTAGCTTTAGAACAAGATCCAAAACGAAAAGCAAGGAAAAAGACACTTCAAGATCGCCTCGATGAAATCAACGAGCAGTTGCGCAAAGGCCGTGCAGCACTCAAAGAAGCTAAAAAAGCACGTCAGAAATACAGAGAAGCTGTACGACCTACTGTAAGTGAAGAAGATTTCGAGGGCATTTGTGAACGTTTGGCGAGCGAAAGTATCCAAGGACAATTGGCTTTTAAACACAGTAGTAAAGAATGGCTGGTTGAACAGGAAGTGCTCGTTGAAAAATTGGACCAATTCGATACTGATATCAGAGATTTAAAAGAAGAGCGTCGACTTAAATCCAACGCCTTACAGCGTGAAATTTTTGATCATTATATCTTCCTCAATGCGCGTGGCGAATCGCAAGTGCTCAGTGCATGCTTTCCAGATTTTGACCTGCGTCATCCGCCCAGTGGATCAGGCGATTGTTGCGCACCTAAACTTCTACAATACGCTTATAAAAATGAGCTCAAACCTCTCGCGCTTGGGGAATTTTGGTGGGGCAGTGCACCCGATAAGGAAGTGCGTCAACATGGATATTTTTATCCTTCGTGCGCCTCGCGTTGCCGCCCCATTTTAGGACATATGCTTGATGGTTTAGAGGTCGAAGAAAATCCATTACTCACCTACGGCCAAGATAAACCCATGCCCGTCGTTTATGAAGATGATGATCTGGTCGTGGTTAATAAACCTGCAGGATTGCTCAGTGTTCCAGGTGTCGAAATCGAAGATTCAGCACTTACTCGTATTAAGAATATGTACCCTAATGCAACGGGAGCTATTCTGCTGCACCGATTAGACATGAGTACTTCTGGACTTTTAATGTTTACGCTGAACCCAAAGGCGAACAAGCGCATGCAACGCCAATTCATCAAGCGTCAGGTTCAAAAAACCTACATCGCAGATATTTCAGGTCTCGTAGCTGAAGAGCGGGGTGTCATTCGCCTTCCATTAGCGCCAGATTACTATGATCTCCCTCGACAAATGGTCTGCCACAAAACCGGTAAAGCATCCGAAACACACTGGACGGTGTTGGAGCGTTTCGAGTCCAGTACCCGATTAGCACTGAAACCCATAACCGGTCGAACGCATCAACTGCGCGTACATTGCGCACATCCGGACGGGCTGGGTATACCAATAATTGGAGATGAGTTGTATGGAATTATCGGACAGCGCCTACATTTACATGCACATCAATTGGAGTTTACACACCCAACGACTAAAGAGATCATTAGAATTGAAGCGCCTATAGACTTTTAATTATGGCTAAAGAAATAGAACGGAAATTTTTAGTTAGCACGAACAACTGGAAGGATGATGTCTCTACTACTCATGTTTTTAGACAGGGTTATCTTAGCTATGATTCTGAGCGGACAGTGCGCGTACGCGCCACTGAGGTTAGTGGATTCCTGACTATAAAAGGCATCACTACCGGTCTCACAAGAGATGAGTTTGAATATGAAATTCCGCTGGCAGATGCACTTGCACTATTGCAGTTGTGTGAGCGACCTGCCATTGAAAAAAAACGCTACCTCGTTCCTCATGGTGCGCACATCTGGGAAATAGATGTTTTCGAAGGTGTTAACGCAGGTTTGGTAGTTGCGGAAATAGAATTACAAAGTGAAGACGAAGCCTTCGAGAAGCCCACGTGGCTTGGCGAAGAAGTAAGCGGTCAACGAAAATATTCGAACAGCGCACTAAGTCTACTCCCTTTTAAAGACTGGATATGAAACATATTTTCAAAGCCATCCTTATAACGGCAATGTCCACCGTTTTTTCGTTCAATGGAATAGCTCAAATAAACCATTGGGAAAAGCTCGTCGGTGCAAACGACACATGGCAATACCGCGTTGGAAACAGCGAGCCGTCAAGCAGCTGGATGAATACATCGTTTAATTCAAGTTCATGGGCATCAGGTGCTGGCGGTATCGGTTATGGTGATGGCGACGACAGTACCGTTATTACGAACTGTGCATCGCTGTACATGCGTCGTTCCTTTACGGTGAACCAATTAGACTCTATTGAAGCGCTAATTCTTCATGCTGATTACGATGATGGTTTTGTGGCCTATCTCAATGGCGTAGAAATCGCGAGGGCTAACGTAGATACATTAACCCCTCCGTACAACTATAATCCCCCTACATGGCGCGAGGCAAAAATGTATCAAGGAGGCGAAGCCGTTACCTTTGTGGTAAACAAAGCGATATGGCAAGGACTTTTAACTAACGGAACCAATGTTCTTGCCGTTCATACCATCAATCATAGCGGTGCGAATAGTTCTGATATGAGCGCACGCTACTGGCTCCATTGTGGCGTCACGACAGCTACACAAATACACGCCACTCCGGCCACTTGGTTTGACTTTGATTGTTTCGAAAGTCCTGTTGCCATCATGCGCATTAATACTTTTGAAGAGAACATTCCAGATGACCCTTCGATTCGTGGCATCATGGAGATTGTATGGAATGATACTGCAACTAACCATTCTTCCTACGGCGTTCCCACTGATTTGATTACCAATATTGAAATTGAAAAAAGAGGACGCTGGTCCCAATTTGTTTACCCTAAGAATGGCTATGCCATTGAGACCAAAGACTTTAACTGGGAAGATACCGATGTTTCTCCCCTTAATATGCCGATGGAGGAAGATTGGACACTACATGGCCCGTATGGTGACCGCTCATTTATGAGAAATGTATTGGCCATGCATTTGGCAAATGAACAAGGCAATTATGCCTCAAGAACACGGTACGTCGAACTCTTTATCAACGGTGACTATGAGGGTCTTTATGTGATGATGGAAAAAATCAAACGAGGTGAAGACCGTGTAGACATTGCGAAATTGAAGCCTGACGAAATAAGCGGCGATGATGTGACCGGTGGGTATATTTTTAAAACGGATTGGGAACCCGTGGATTGGCGCTCTAGTTTCAGCATGTTGATCGACACCACTAAAATCCCATATACCTACACGTATCCAAAGCGGAAAAATATAGTTCCTCAACAAGAGACTTACATACAAGATTATGTTGATGATTGGGAACATTCGATGCAAAATACCACCGTTACCTACAATGGTAAATATTGGCATCAATACATGGATCTTGCTTCCTTCGTAGACTTCTTTCTAATGATGGAAATAACCAAGAATATAGACGCATATCGCGCCAGCACGTACTATTATAAGAAGAAGGACAGCAACGGTGGTAAGATTCATGCGGGTCCCGTTTGGGATTTTAATTTTGCCTTTGGTCTGGTAGATTATTGTCAAGGCTATTTGCCGAATGGATACATGTTCTCTGGAAACTGGTGTTCAGGTACTAATCCTGCATGGTGGGAAGATTTAGTTTATACACCACAGTTTGCAAATGCTGTCAATTGTAGATGGAAGGAATTAAGAACAACTGTTTGGCACAAAGACTCTATTACCGATTTCATCGCGAGTAACGAATCGATTTTATCTAGCGCGGCTCAAAGAAACCATGCCCGCTGGCCCTTGATGGGGAGCAACCCTTCGGCGGTAAAGTATGTTGCGGCTACTTTTTCCGGAGACGTTGAACTCATGGAAGATTGGTTAATGGATCGAATCGACTGGCTCGATTCAAACATGATAGGAGCCGATTGCATTTTGAACGATAACGAAATCGATGCGATTGCATTAGATGTGGTTGTGTATCCGAATCCGACAACCGGCATTTGTACGGTAATAACCCCGGTCCTGTTCGAATATGTAAAGATCCGTTCTAATACAGGTGAAACAGTAGCCGTCATTGAAATGGACAATCATCAGCGCGGCGAAAAGATCATACTTGATTTACAAGGATTAGCTAGCGGCATGTATTCTTTAGAGTTCATTTCTAGCAAAATGCAATTCGTGAAGAAAATTGCCGTTGTCCACTAGCATTGAAGCAACTACTTTTGCGGCATGGGAAAAGATAAACTACGGAAGTTTAAAGAAATTGGCGGACTCTACAATGTTATTGAGCCTAAGACTGAAGAGGTACGTCACGGTTTTGAATTAAAAGGAAATTGGGCTGCTACGCATTTTAAAAATGAAAACGGGCTCGTACTCGAATTGGGCTGTGGAAAAGGCGAATATACCGTTGCATTGGGCCGAAGAAATCCTGAGAAAAACCATATTGGTATCGATATAAAAGGTGCTCGATTGTGGCGCGGTGCTAAAACTGCTTCAGAAGAAGGGCTTGAAAACGTAGCCTTCCTTCGTACGAGAATAGACTGGATAGAACAAGTATTCGGGGCCAATGAAGTAGATGAAATCTGGATCACTTTTCCTGATCCGCAAATGAAATACAAGCGTGCTAAGCACCGCCTTACGCATCCTGAATACCTCATGAAATATGCACAGTTTCTCAAGCCTGGTGGCACCGTGAATTTAAAATGCGATAGTGAATATTTACACGGATATACGCACGGTATTGTTCAGATGCTCGGTCTAGAAGTAGAGGAAGCGTACCACGACATTCACGACCAAATTCAACCCAATGAGGGCATTCTCTTCGATGTCATCACACATTACGAAAGCATATGGCTTGAACAAGGCAAACCCACCACGTATTTGCGTTTCAAACTAGATGGCCTGGAATCGGCAATGGCGCATTGGAAAAACTTTAATCGCTAGATGGCCAGTGAATTTTTCGATAAGGTTTATAAAGTAGTCCGTCAAATTCCTGAGGGTCGCGTCACAACGTATGGACATATTGCTCGTTTTTTAGG
>CATAQZ010000065.1 GCA_949487015.1 Flavobacteriales bacterium UBA4585 | reverse complement strand
TAGAAACCGCAATTTTAGGATTGCTTAACATACGTTTAACAGAAAAACAGGTACAATGAAAAACAAATTAAATTTAATTTGGGTCTTCATTCTAGCTTTTGGAATTACTTCCTGGGGCCAGAATGAACCTGAGAAGCAACCGGTTGACGCTCCAGATGTTTTTGAACAGCTGGAAGAAGTGGTTGTGACCGCGGGTGGTATTACCCGTGAAAAAAAGGCATTAGGTTTCGGTGTTGAAGAAATCAAAGGCGCCTCAGTTAAAGAATCTGGGGAAAGTAATATTGTGAGTGGTCTTTCCGCTAAAGTGAGCGGTGTCCAGGTCACTAATTCTTCAGGCGCTGCGGGTGCTGCATCTTACATCAAGATTAGAGGGAATACAACATTTTCTTCTAACGATAACCAACCTTTGATGGTGGTTGATGGCGTTCCCATTGATAACAGCCAAATCAGAACTCAAGATTTGCGTGATGGTGTGGCATTATCAAATAGAGCAATCGATATCAACCCGGATGATATCGAAACAGTTACCGTTTTAAAGGGTGGTGCAGCTTCTGCACTCTATGGTACACGCGGTGCGAATGGTGTAATTTTAATTACAACTAAAACAGGGTCGTATAACCAAGGTTTTCAGATCAATGTGAATAGTTCGCTTGAAATCACTCAGGCAAACAAAATGCCCCAAACCCAAGACAAATATTCGCAGGGTTATTTTGGCGACTACGCTGGAGGAACATCGAACCCATTCTCATGGGGTCCAGCTTTAGCTGACTTAGCATATGATGCGAATGGTATGATTACTCAAGATTCAGCAACTGTAGCGAATAATCCAGGAGGCGTTAGTCCTTATGACAACACTGCTTTTTTACAAAGAGGGCGCCGTTTGAATAATTCTGTTACTATTTCTGGTGGTGGTAAACAAAGCGCGGTATACTTCTCCCTTTCGAATTTAAGAGACGAAGGAATTGTGCCATTGAATAGATTCGATCGTACTACTTTGAGATTAACAGGTTCTAGTCAAATAGCGGAAAACCTGAAAGCAACTACGTCTCTAGCATATACTAATTCAGCGGGTTACAGAGTTCAGCAAGGTTCTAACCTTTCAGGACTTATGCTTGGTCTTTTACGTACACCTCCGTCGTTTGATAATAGTAATGGAGTTGACGATCCTACTGATCCGGCTGCATATTTAAATGCGGACGGAACACAAAGAAACTACCGAGCAGGTGGTGGATATGACAATCCTTATTGGACTATTAATCAAAACCCATTTACGGATGAGGTTAATCGTTTGTTTGGTTACTCGAAGTGGGATTGGTCTCCAGCTGAAGGTTTGTTAATCAGCTACCGTTATGGTATTGATCAATACTCGGATGTTAGAAAGCAGATTATTGCTCAAAATTCTCGCACTTTCCCAGGAGGGTCGATTTATGATGAAGCATATGCTGTACGTGAACAGAATCATGATTTAACAGCTCGTTACGACTTAGGTCTGGATGGAGATTTTAACGCAAGCGTTTTTGTAGGTTTCAACTCTAACCAAAGAGATTACAAGTCTGTATCTACCTATGGTACTGGTTTGGTTCTACCGAACTTCTACAATATGAGTAATGCTGAAAATCAGCAGGCTTTCGAAAGCGTATCGGGAAGAAGATTGACTGGATTTTACGGGCAAGCTCAAATAGATTACAAAGATTGGGCTTACGTAACATTGACTGCACGTCGTGATCAAGCATCTACATTTGGAGATGTAAGTACTCCAATCATTTATCCATCAGCTTCATTATCTTTGATATTGACGGAAGCGCTCAATATTGAAAGCGATGTATTATCCTTTGCTAAGCTGCGCATTTCTTCTGCTCAGGTGGGTTCAGAGCCTCCTTTTGCGTCGAATGCTACTTACTTTAATCAAGCAAGCGTTACATCAGGATGGATCAATGGTATTAGTTTCCCATATCAAGGAGCTACTGGGTTTACTCAAAGTGATATTTTGGGGAACCCTAATCTACGTCCAGAATATACGGTGACAAACGAGATAGGTGCAGAGCTTAAATTCTTTGATAATAAATTATCTGCCGACATAACTCTTTACCAGAGTGAATCAAGAGACATTATCGTAGCTGTACCTGTTGCAGGCTCATCAGGCTTTACGAATACTTTCTTAAATGCAGGTACGATGACGAATACCGGTGTTGAGGCCATGTTGAATGCAACCCTAGTGGAATCAAACGATTTTAAATGGAATGCTGGAATGACTTTTACCCGTAACAGAAATGTTGTTCAGGAATTGGCTGAAGGTGTAAATGTTATTGATTTACCTTGGGGGTTCTTCGGAGCTAATCAAAGACTTGTTGCTGGAGAAGCATACGGAACACTTTACGGAGATGACTGGGCTCGTGACGAGGCTGGTAATGCTCTCGTTGATGCATCTGGATACCCTGTATATAGTTCTACTGAAGTTGTTGTTGGTGATCCTAATCCAGATTGGTTAATGGGTATCACTTCACTTGCTACTTACAAGAACTGGAGCTTTAATATGCTTTGGGATATTCGTAGCGGCGGTGATATCTGGAATGGTACTCGTGGAGCACTTTATTACTTTGGTACTCATGCCGATACTGATGTTATGCCAGATGGAACGAAGCGTGGCGAAACATTCGTTTGGGAAGACGTAGTTATGGGTAATAATGGAGTTTACGCTCCAGGAACAACCGATGCTGATGGTAATGATATTAGTGGTCAGCCAAACACAACGGCTGTACTTAACGATATTGATTCTTATGCTTTAGGTCCACTATCTGGATTTACAGGAGCTTCTCGTCCATTTATTGAAGATGGAAGTTGGGTTCGTTTAAGAAATATCGGTGTGAATTACCAATTCAACAAAAAGGCACTAGATGGAACAGCTTTGAAAGGCTTGTCAATTGGTGTTAGTGGCCGTAATTTATTCTTAAGCACTGCTTACCGTGGTGTTGATCCAGAAACTAACCTTTCGGGAGCAACTAATAGTCAAGGTGCAGATTACTTCAACATGCCTAATACAATGGGTGTTATCTTCAACTTGAAGGCTAACCTCTAAAAATCATAGTATTATGAAAATAAAATCAATATTAATAGTAGCCGTTGCCGCAATAGGTTTCACGGCTTGTTCTGACGCTTGGTTAGAGGAATATAAGCTCGACCAAAACCGTCCTTCTGAAGTTACGATGGCTGTATTACTGCCCTCGGCTCAGGCTGGATGTGGAATGCTTCAAGGAGATGTCTTACCCCGTTTGACTAGTATCTTCATGCAGCAAATGACAGGAACGGATCGCCAATCTTTGGCGCATAACCGTTATGCACAAATCGGAGAAGGCGATTTCAATACACCATGGAATGGTTCTTACGCAGGGTCGCTTTACGATTTGCAGTTAATTATGGATATGGCCGAGGAACAAGATGCTCCTGCCTACAGTGGTGTGGCGAAAGTCATGACTGCTAAAGCGTTGGGTATCCTAACGGATCATTTTGGGGATATTCCTTATTCGGAAGCATTCCAAGGTGCGGGTAATATGAAGCCTGCTTTCGATTCGCAAGAAGATATTTACACGAGTATCTTCACTTTACTCGATGAAGCACAAGCAGATTTAGCATCTCCAAGTACTTTATCACCAGGATCTGATGACCTTATTCATGGCGGAGACTTAGCTGCTTGGTCGGCCATGGCTGACGCGCTTAGAGCACGTTATCTAAATCACTTGAGTAAGACTTCGTTATATAATGCAGCTGACGTTATTGCTGCTTGTGATGATGCTTTGAATGCAGGTGCATATTCTACAATCGGATTTGACGCAGCATTGAACCAGAATCCTTGGTATCAATTTACAGTGATCGATCGTGCTGGGTACATTTCGCAATTTGGAACTATGTACGACATGATGGAGGGATCTTCTGACCCTCGTATCGATCTTTACCGTTCTGCAGATAGCTTAACGCTTCCTGTTTATGGTGCAGCGACTTCACCTCTTCCAATTGTAACACCTTATGAATTACATTTCATTAAGGCGGAGGCTCAAATGATGAATGGTGATGCTACTGCTGCGAGATCTTCATTAGAAGATGCAATTGAATCGCACATGACTTGGCTAGGCGTTGATGCTGCATCCATTACTACATATGTAGATTCGCTTTCAGCTACGACTGATCTTGAATTGATTATGAATGAAAAGTATGTCGCAATGTTCACTCTTACGGAGTCCTGGACGGACTGGAGAAGAACGGGTTTCCCTACTCTTAGCGCTCCTGCTGATGCAAACTTAAGCGCGATACCACGTAGATTGCCTTATCCTGAGGGTGAGTATTTATACAATGCCGATAATGTTCCTATGCCAATTGACGCAACCCCTGATGAGAAGTTTGGCGCAACGTCAACTTATCGTTTATGGTGGGACATGTAATTCGTAACTGAATTCTATACATAAGAAACCCGCGCTGAAAGGCGCGGGTTTTTTTATGCCTCAAATTATGGAGCAAAATTCGCGTCTTTTTGATCTGCGAAATGGTCACCTGTATCCTTCCGTTGGAATTATATTTGCGTCATGAATAACAGTGTCCTTATAAAATTACAACGCGCTTTTGGTGAGAGAGCTATAACTCGACAGGAGTTAGAATCATTTGAAAAGGAGTACAGTATAGTGTTGAAAGAGGATTGGTTGGAATTTGCAGAGGATGAGGATTGTTATTACCTCACTCCTGAAATCCTAGAGTACCAAAAGCCGTCACAAGAAAAGCATGAAGCACTTGGTTTAGGCGAACTGGAGGATCGCATTGTAGATGTATTAGAACAAGGGAAATCCATTCCTTGGGGGCGAGTGGCCATCGCTATGTGGATCTTTTTTCTGTTCATTGTTGTGTATACCGTACTAGAAACGATCAGTAAATAAAAAACCACCTCGATAGAGGTGGTTTTTTGTGTGATCTATGTGCACGGGTATTTATTTCGCACGCTCCTTATAAGAACCGTCCTCTGTATTGATAACGATCTCTTCATCCGTTTTAATGAATAAGGGAACTGCAACTTGTGCTCCACCTTCAACAGTTACAGTTTTCATAGCGTTAGAAGAGGTGTTGCCTTTAACAGTTGGCTCAGAATAAGTGACTTTCAAATTTACCGTACGTGGAAGCTCCACAGCCATAGCTCTATCTTCACTTGCATGGAAAAGTACATAACACATCATGCCGTCCACTAGAAAATCGGGTGCATTGATGAGGTCTTTAGCAAAGGTTAGCTGCTCGTAGTTTTCTGTATTCATAAAGTGATAGTCGGAGCCGTCATTGTAAAGGAATTGGTATTGACGGTTTTCTACATCAATGGTCTCAATCTTGGCACCGGCTGGGAAGGTATTATCTAAAACTCTTCCCGTTTCAAGGTTTTTGATTTTAGTGCGAACGAATGCCGCGCCCTTACCGGGTTTTACGTGAAGAAATTCTATGATTTGGTAAGGCTGACCGTTGAAGTCGATACACATACCGTTTTTAATATCCGATGTACTTGCCATGATTAAATATGTTTTGGGTAAATATAGCGCAAATTGGTGGCGCCAAGGTTTAGTAATGTTTTTCTAATAGGAGCTCATTAGTGCAATAGGAGTATTCGTCTTTTTGGTAATTACTACCAACGATGATGGTCTTTGAAAGCGCGAATGAACGGATTAATTCACTGTAAAATTGGACCCCTTCTGCGTCTAAATTACTAAGTGGCTCGTCTAGCAGCAATAACGGTCGGTCGTTAGCCACAGCCAGTAGTAAACGCACGCGTTGCAGCATGCCTGAGCTAAATGTGGATAGCCTCTTATCATCATGTGCGCACAATCCTGCCTTATCCAGCCATTCGGCTAATTTAAAATCTAGAGGGAATGGACAAAATTGCTTGTGAAAGGCTAAGGTTTCTTTCAAACTAAACATAGGATTCAAAGCAACATAAGGTGCCGCTATTCCAACATGTAGGCCGATAGATTTCGCTG
The DNA here is from genome assembly GCA_949487015.1 of Flavobacteriales bacterium UBA4585. GTDB lineage: Bacteria > Bacteroidota > Bacteroidia > Flavobacteriales > Schleiferiaceae > UBA10364. The sequence goes on along the minus strand of CATAQZ010000065.1, from coordinate 6,063 downwards.
TAATAGTATTGCCCTCAAATGAATAGGTAGGTGCTCCTTCTGTAGCCTCGAGTGCGCCGCTGAGTATCTTAATAAGTGTTGACTTACCGGAACCATTTGAACCAAGAATAACAGTTTTTGATCCTGTTTGAAATGTATGTGAGACATCTTGTAAAATGTGCTGCTTCCCAAACTTCTTCTGTAACCCTTCTAATACGATCATGGCGCTGGAATTACTTTCTGATCAGTCCCCGATCGCTCCGCTCAATAAAGTTGAGGATCGCGTCAGCTTCAGGCCCCTTTGAGTAAGTTTCTTTAATACGATTCACGGCTTGCGATACGTTCATTCCGCTTTGATACAATGTGCGGTAAAGGGTTTGGATTTCATTAATTTCTTCTTGAGAGAAATTGCGTCTTTTTAAGCCTACACTATTTACTCCGGCATAGGAAAGTGGCTCACCTGCAGCAGTTATAAATGGAGGAACATCCTTACGGACCATTGCGCCACCACCAATCATGACATGTGCACCTATTTTCACAAATTGGTGTACAGCAGATAGACCCGAAATTATTGCATAATCTCCAATCTCTACGTGGCCGGCAAGGGCTACACTATTCACTAGGATAACATGGTCGCCTAAAATACAGTCGTGTGCGATATGGACATACGCCATGACTAAACAGTCTTTACCCACAACGGTTTTACCATACGCCTTTGTGCCTCTGTTAATGGTAACACATTCACGAATGGTAGAACGGTCACCTATCTCAACAGTAGTGCTTTCGCCTTGGAACTTAAGATCTTGGGGGATCGCTGAGAGTACGGCGCCAGAAAAAATTCGACAATCGGTCCCTATTCGAGCACCGTCCATTACGGTTACATTCGGACCGATCCAGGTACCGTTGCCTACTTCTACGTCCGCTCCAATAGTGGTAAAGGGACCAATTTCAACTTGGTCACCAATACGAGCGTCTGGATGAATGGAGGCAAGAGGACTGATCATTTACTTTGTAATCTGAGCCATTAATTCAGCTTCACTCACAAGCGTATTCCCTACGAAAGCACGACCACGCATGTGGACAATACCTCGACGAATCGGAGTAATGAGGGAAAGATCGAAGATGAGCGTATCTCCTGGAACCACTTTCGCTTTAAACTTCACGTTGTCCAATTTCATGAAGAACGTTAAATAATTTTCAGGGTCTGGAACGGAACTCAATGCTAAAATACCACCACATTGTGCCATCGCTTCTACTTGAAGTACACCAGGCATTACGGGTGAACCAGGGAAGTGACCAACAAAGAACGGCTCGTTCATAGTCACTGCTTTCACTCCTACAACGCGGTCTTCGGTGAGTTCAATAATCTTATCGACCAGTAAAAATGGAGAACGGTGTGGGATAAGTCCCATAATTTCCTCAACATTTTTTACCGGTACGGCATTGGGATCATATTTCGGTGGTCTAGGACGGCTTTCTTCCTTACGAATCTTCGCTGCTAATGCTTTCGTGAATTCAGCATTTACGCCGTGACCGGGTTTTGTAGCTATAATCCGAGCTTTTAATGGGCGTCCTAAAAGGGCCAAATCGCCTACAACGTCTAAGAGTTTGTGTCGAGCGGCTTCGTTAGAAAATCGCAGATTGATATTGTTTAATGTACCGCGCTGGGTAACTTCAACATCATCGCGACCAAAGGCTGTTTTTAATTTATCAAGTGTAGATGGGGCAATGTCTTGATCCACATAAACGATGGCATTGTTTAAGTCGCCACCTTTAATTAATCCAGCATCGAGTAAAGGTTCGAGCTCGCGAAGAAAGGAAAACGTGCGTGCACTTGCTATTTCGTCGCGGAAATTCACCATCTTATCAAGATGCGCGTGTTGCGGTCCTAAAACACTACTTCCGTAATCTATCAATGCGCTTACTTCAAATTCTTCGCTCGGTAGCGCCATGATTTCCGAACCGTCCTCGTCTTTAAAAGTAAACGTCTCTTCAAGAACATAGAAGTTCTTTTCGACACTTTGTTCTTCAATACCGGCTTTAAGAATAAGATCAACCAGCGGTGCTGCAGAACCGTCTAAAATAGGGACTTCGCTACCGTCGAGTTCTATGCGCAGGTTATCTATGCCTAAAGCATATAAACTGGCCATAAGGTGTTCTACAGTGCCTACACTTGCTTCGCCGTTTTCTAAGATCGTTTGACGATCCGTACGGTTTACATACTTTACGAGTGCTGGGATTTCAGCATTTTCCAGGTCTTCTCGAACAAAAATGATACCCGTATTTTCTGCGCTTGGAATCAATTTAACGTTCACGACTTCACCGGTGTGAAGGGCATTACCTTTAAAGGAAATTTCTTTAGAAAGTGTCTTCTGCATCATAGTCTATTTGCCTTGTCGTTTAAAGGCAGCAAAGGATTTCAGGAAGTGCCTGTGCTCGAGCGCAGGCGAGCCAAAGATAGTCTTATTCGATGGAACATCATTCATAACGCCACTCTGGGCGTAAATCTTGACATTATCACCAAGCGTGAGGTGGCCTATTATGCCAACCTGACCGCCGATCATACAGTGGTTTCCTATGGTTGTGGAACCTGCGACACCACTTTGGGCCGCAATGACGTTATGCTTACCGATGACAACATTGTGTGCGATCATACAGAGATTATCAATTTTAGTTCCCTCGCCAATGCGCGTGGAACCGAGGGCAGCGCGGTCAACAGTGGTGTTGGCACCGATGCTCACATGATCTTCTATGACCACATTTCCCAATTGCGGAATACGGTGGTATTTACCTTCCCCATCAGGTGCGAATCCAAAGCCTTCAGAGCCTATGACCACGCCGGATTCAATATTTACATGGCCGCCAATTTTACTGCCTTTTAAAATTTTAGCACCTACACCAATGTAGGTATGAGGACCAATCTCCACATCCGCCTCAATTACCGCCGCAGTACTGATAATAGCCGTAGGATGAATTTTCGCTTCAGGAGCGATGATAGCGCTAGAGCTTTGGCCTGAACGCGGATTGAATTGTGCCTCTAATCCACGTAAATGCAAGGCAAACCGTAGATAAGGATCATCGCATTCGATTAAAACAGCTTCGCTATGGATCACAGTTCCGGTCTTCACAAAAATGGCGCTCGCTGCTGTTTTTTCGGCTTGAGCGGCATATTTCAAATTACTCAAGAAGCATAAATCACCGGCAGTAGCCTCTTCAAGCGTTGCGACGCCCGAAATTCTGATGTTTGCGTGTTCTTGTGGACATTGAAGCTCAAGCTTCGCACAGAGATTACCTAAAGTGATTGCATCGTGCGTCATAATAAATCTTTGAGTTCACGTGGGAAGCAAATAAAGTGCCGTTCTACCGGCTCACTCAAAGCTTTTATAGTCATTTGGTCTGCCGCTTGACTGATGTCGCTGATGTGGCCGTCTTTATAGAGTAGATTGATGTGCCCTTTTTTATTGTTGTACGCGTGGTTTTTGACTTTTGCCTCGATGTACATGTATTGTTCTTCACCGTGTGAGAAACCGTACTGCGATTTAATAGCCTGCCCGATGCGTGCTGAAACTTCAGGGGCAAAGGGTTCTGCTTGCAATCGTATTTTAAGAAGATTCCGATCGGTAACGCGCTTACTCAATTCGCTCAAGATGGTATCCGAATGGTTGGTCCAATCTTTTATAGCGCTCATGACATCGTAATCATCGAGCAAAACAAATTTTTCAAGAACCGCTGGGTTTTCCTCGAACTCATTCCAGGAATAGTCTGCATTCAGGAAATGTTTTAGCGCTATTGTTCCGGGTAAAGTAATGCCTTGACTGGCGAGGTGCTTCGCCCGTTTCAAAATGTTGACGAGCATGAATTCTGCGCTGAGAACCGTTTTGTGCATGTAGACCTGCCAGTACATAAGACGACGTGCGACCAGGAATTTCTCGACGCTGTAGATGCCCTTTGCATCAACGACTAATTGGTCGTCTTTAACGTTCAGCATGGTCAGCAATCGCTCACTGTTTACACTTCCTTCTGTAACGCCACTGTAAAAAGAATCACGTCGTAAATAATCAAGCCTATCCATATCCAATTGGGAGGAAATGAGTTGGTGCAAGAAGGACTTCGGGTAGTTATTGGTGAAAATATCAATGGCTAAAGTGAGTGCCCCTTGATGAGTGACGTTCAGCTCCTCCATGATTTTCAAGCTTAACGCTTCATGGCTCACCCCGGGAATCAACGTGTGTTCGAGCGCGTGAGAAAATGGACCGTGGCCTACATCGTGGAGTAGAATGGCAATTTTGACGCCTTGTTCCTCCTCCGCTGTAATCTCGTGTCCTTTTTGGCGCAACGTGTAGATGGCACGACCCATGAGGTGCATAGCCCCTATAGCGTGGTGAAAACGAGTGTGATAAGCACCAGGATAGACCAGGTAAGTGAGTCCCAACTGCGAGATACGACGCAGACGTTGGAAGTAGGGGTGGTTGATCAGCTTGTAAATAAGCGGATCTTTTATGGTAATAAACCCGTAGATCGGGTCGTTAATGATTTTGTTCTTATTGTTCAAAATGCTCGGTTTTGCCGGTGTGGTAAAAATAGCACAGGTTAGGGGCTATTTGGGGCAGGAATCGCATTACTTTTAACAAGACTAAAACGCTGAATTATGCCAAATATTTTATGGGTTGATGATGAAATAGAAATGCTCAAAGGACATTTGTTGTTTTTAGAGGGTAAAGGCTATTCTGTTGCGACCTGTAATAACGGTGCTGATGCACTGGATTTGGTTCAAGAAACGGGTTTTGACGCAGTCTTTCTCGATGAAAATATGCCGGGCTTATCAGGCTTAGAGACCTTAGAAAAAATGAAGGATTTACTTCCGGAATTACCGGTAGTAATGATCACGAAAAGCGAGGAAGAGCAGATCATGGAAATGGCAATAGGGTCGAAGATTGCGGATTACTTGATAAAGCCTGTAAACCCGAATCAGGTGTTGCTGAGCTTGAAGAAAATATTAGACGGGAGGCAGTTAGTCTCTCAAGCCGCCACCCGAGGCTACCAGCAAGAGTTTGGCCGATTAACCTTAGACATGCAACAGCTGCGTACTTGGGAGGAATGGGCGAATTTTTACAAAAAACTCTTGCAGTGGGAGCTTAAATTAGATGAAAGTCCGGAAGAAGGCTTAAAAGGAGTTTTGGCGGCTCAAAAGAAAGAGGCTAATGAGCTCTTTGCCAGATTTATCGCTAACCATTACGAGCAATGGTTTTCAGAGAGTGAGCGCCCCATGCTGTCTCATGAAGTGGTAGGTAAAGTAGTTGCACCACAATTGCGTGATGGCAAAAAGGTGTTCTTCCTAGTCATGGACAACCTGCGTTACGACCAGTGGTTGGCCATCAAACCGTTACTCTCGCCCTTTTTTCATCATAAAGAGGAGGGATTGTACAATAGCATTTTACCCTCTGCGACGCAATATGCACGTAATGCCCTTTTTGCAGGTATGATGCCTGCGAGCATAAAAGCGTCGTTGCCGCAGTATTGGGTCGAGGAACACGAGGACGGTTCAAAAAACCAATTCGAAGGTGAACTACTGGAGGCGCAATTGGAAAGATTGGGTCTGGGAGATAAAAAATCGGTCTACCAGAAGGTGACGAATCTTCGTGGCGCGAATAAATTATACGACACCATTCATCAGCACAAGAACGCAGATGTCCTGGCTGTAGTGTACAACTTTGTGGATGCGCTGAGTCATGCGAAAACGGATACTGAGGTGGTGCGGGAATTGGCCAGCGACGATAGTGCCTACCGCCGTTTGGTGAAAACTTGGCTTGAGGGTTCGCCGCTCCTGAAAATGCTTCAATGGGCCAGTCAGCAAGGATTTACCGTTGTGTTGACCACCGATCATGGAACGGTCAACGTACACCGACCTTCGAAAGTTGTGGGTACGAAGCATCTAACAACCAACCTCCGTTACAAAACGGGCAACGGAATGAGTTACCAGTCTAAACACAGCTTTGTGGTAAAAGACCCCAATGCCATTGGACTCCCGAAGCAGCATATTGCAGATGAATGCATCTTTGCCTTGAGTGATCTTTTTTATGTGTA
>CATAQZ010000064.1 GCA_949487015.1 Flavobacteriales bacterium UBA4585 | reverse complement strand
GCCTTTGACACACAAAATAACGGACGTATGAAGTTGTCCGAAGTTCAGAGTCCGATCACTATTCTTTATTTCTGGGATAGTGAGTGCGGCCATTGCCGTAAAGAAACCCCGCGGCTTAAAGAGTTTTATGACGATTATAAGGATAAGGGAGTTGAGGTGGTTGCGATTACACTTCAAAATGAATTTACGGGATGGGAAAAATATATTGAGGAATACGATTTGAATTGGATCAACGGCTTTGAATCGGATTTTGATCGTCCCAATTTTCTATGGTATTACTATATACCGACCACACCTAAAAAATTAGTATTGGGACCGGATAAGACCATCATTGCGAAAAATCTTGATGTTGAAACGACATTGCGAACGTTTATCGACGACTATCTCGCTGGCAAAGTGAAATAAGGAGAATAAAAAAGCCCGCGGCTCATCGAGCCGCGGGCTTTTTCTAATTTTTCGGCCGTTGGCCTATTCTTTTCCGCTATCAGAGCATCCTGCTTTCTTTTCAGAGCAACATGATTTTTTAGGTGCAACAGCGGCGGTTTCGGTTGATTTCCCCGTGTTTTTGCACGATTTCCCTTCGGATTTCCCTTCAGAGCAACATGCTTTTTTCGCAGGAACCATTGCTGTTGCTGACTTTTTTGATTTACAATGGCTACATTCCTTGCCTTCAGCTTTCGCTGCACTACAGCAGGCTTTCATCTCTGATTTAGTTTCTGCTTTACCGTGATCGCAGGTTTCAGTACATGCGTGTTTTTCAGTGTTTTGTGGTTTTTCTTGTGCAAGAGCAACTACTGAAAAGAGCGCTAACACTGCGGTTAAGAGTGTTTTTTTCATCTTTTTTAGGTTTTAGAGGACGTAAGTTAATGAATTCCCCTGTTTTACCCCTTGTTTGCTCACATAAGTTCTTATTTTTGCGTGGAAACCAAAAGAGATAAAATGAAAAAGGTATATGTATTGGCTTTGGCAGCCGCTTTGTCTTTGACAAGCTGTGTGAGCAAGCAAAAATACGTGGAGCTAGAGACGTTGCAGAACACTACAGCGGACAAATTGAGCAACACAAAAATGGAATTGGCAGCAGCTACTGCAGCTAAGGAAGCTCAGGCTAAAGAACTGGCAACACTTCGTGCACAGTCTTCAAGTTTGATGAAACAAGTAGGAGATCTTACTGCAATGAGTGCGACAAACGCTCAGAACATGGAGAAAACGCTTGAGAGTATCAACGAGAAAGAAACGTCTATCACACGTCTACAAGATGCGATGAATCGTAAGGACAGTGTTACGTTTGCTCTAGTTACTTCACTGAAAGGCGCATTAGGCGATATGAACGACGAGGATGTTCAAATCAGTGTTGAGAAAGGGGTAGTGTACGTAAACTTAAGTGATAAGTTGATGTTCCGTCCAGGTTCAGATTACGTAAGTAAAGATGCTAAGAATGTGCTTGGTAAAGTTGCTAAAATCATGAACGCTAAGCCAGGCTTAGAGATATTGGTGGAAGGCCACACAGATACAGATCCAATAGCTACAGAATGTGTAAAAGATAACTGGGAATTGTCAGTTCGTCGTGCAACGAACATTGTTCGTGTACTTCAGACTGAGCACGGTATTGCTGCAGAGCGTATGACTGCTGCAGGTCGTGGTGAGTACATTCCTGTTGCTTCAAACGACACACGTGAGGGTCGCGCTGCGAACCGTCGTACTCGTATCGTAGTTCTTCCTAAATTGGATGAATTCAACAAGATGATCGAAGAAGGTCTTAAATAAGCCTTATCAACATTTTTAGAGAGCCCGTTGCGAAAGTGACGGGCTTTTTTTTAAGTTTAAGTGAATTGTGAAACGTAAACGCTATGAATTATTTTATAATGGGAGGACCTTTATTTATGTCTATCCTTACACTTCTTTTGATCGGTGTCGTGTACGCTGCCATTCAACGGAAGCTCATACTTAAGGAGTTTGGCTTGGCTGCTTTAGCATTCGGATTTCTAGGACAACTTATCGGTCTTTTAGGAGCATTTGAAGCGATCGAGGCCGTAGGTGGTGTGAGTCAATCTCTGTTGGCTGGAGGATTAAAGGTCAGCAGCATCACTTCGATCTATGGGTTACTCATTTATTGCATTTCGTTGATTATTAGAATTCTGTTAGGTTGGAAGAAAACCACGGTATAAAAAAAGGCGGCCCAACGGGCCGCCTTTTTTTATAAGAATCCAATCCTTTTTAAGGACACTCTACGCGCAATACTTTAAGGTATGCACCGGCACCTGATGTTATAGAATCTACGATCCCAGCATCCAAGCAAGTGTCTTCAACAGTCATTGCGGAGCTGTTTAGTTGATATTCGAAGCCGTCCCAAGTGTAATCATCTTCATAAAGATCACAATCGCAAAAGGCATTCCCACAGGACGCGAGCATAAGGCCAAAACTGGCCAGAAGAAGTAATTTTTTCATTATGGTTTTGTGTTTTGTTGCTCCAATTTAGCCAAAAAATTGTGCTTGCCCAATCCTGAGCTAGTGTTCAAGCGTACTATTGGGAGCATAAGGCAGTCCACTGCGCTCTGCAACACGGTCTACGACATCCGTTATATGCACCTTTTCAAACGATTTACCTGCCTCGACACCATAGCCCATCATAAGAAAAGGAACATGCGTGTCGTAGGTATATCCGGTGCCGTGTGTAGAGCCGTAGGGACCGTAGAAAATACAGTTCGGTTGCAGTTGGAAAATGAGATCGCCTCCAAAACGACTTTGGTAACCCTCATGCAGTTTCAATGCAAGTGCATCTGCACCCGGACGTCGAACGTCATCGGCGGTATACACATGGACAAAAGGATCCATTTGCTCCGCAATTTTCGCGATTTCTACCGTGAAGGGTTTTGCCCATGCATTTAAATAAATGTGGTGGTTGATGATTTTCGAAACCGCTTGCTCCATGTCCACCTGCACGTCCAGTTCATTTACGATGTGATCATTGAGCTGCGCTACAACATCTGCATTTGCGTAATTGCGGACACTGTAGCCTCCATACGCAAGATGGTTGGGATTTTCGCTCGCCCCGTGATCGGCGGTGAGGTAGATAATGTAGTTTCCTTTTCCTACATTTTTATCGAGTGTGCGTATGAATTGGCCCAATTGGGCATCCAGTTTTAAATACATATCGTGTACCTCCCTTGAGCGGACCCCCCATGTATGACCGGCATAATCTGGAGAGGAGAAACTCACCCCCAAAAAGTCCGTGTATTCATCTTGACCTAAATCTTCTTCCTCTAATAGGAGCTCAGCCATGTCCAATACTAGAGCGTTTCCAATGGGTGTATTTTTTAGAATGCCAAGTCCTTTTAATTGGACCATAGCTTCAAGGTTGTAAGGAAAACTCGAGGTGCCTTCATTGTATTTAGGCTCGTAAGGATTTTCATCTGAAAGGCTATTTGTATACTTACGCGGTGCCATTTCCAGTTTCCAATCCTTCTTCAT
>CATAQZ010000063.1 GCA_949487015.1 Flavobacteriales bacterium UBA4585 | reverse complement strand
GATTACGAAAATGCCATCGCATTTATGGACGATTACGATAAATCGGATGCCGCCACTTCAGCAACTGCCTATGGCGTCATTGGCGATGCTTTTGTTGAATTGGGTCAAATGGACGATGCCGTAGATTTCTACAATAAAGCAGCAAATGCAACGGAAAACGACTTCACTACACCACTCTTCTTGTGGAAAGCTGGGCTGACTTATGAAGCTTTGGGTGAAAACGCGAAAGCGGTAAAACTCTACGAACGTATTGCATCTGACTATCCTAAGAGTCGTCAGGCGTCAGGAATTGCTGGTGTTATTGCTGCGTTGAAATAACCGTATGGCTACTGCTCACCAGCATCTCAATAGTACAGATAACGAAACAGTCCCTTCCGGATCAGGCAAAGTAGTTGCTATAGTTCGCGCGGAGTGGAATCATGAGATCACTCATGGTCTTGCTCAAGGTGCTTACGATACACTCGTGGCCCATGGCGTAGATCCGGAACATATTCTTCAAGTGGATGTACCTGGAGCTGTTGAACTCACTTTTGCTGCCAAACGGCTTCATGAGAATGAAGAACCCGATGCAGTTATTGTGGTCGGTTGCGTCATTCAAGGTGAGACGAAACACTTCGACTATGTGTGTCAGAGTGTGACTTACGGCATAACCGAACTTAACCTCAGCTACGACGCTCCAACTATTTTCTGCGTGCTTACCGACAATACTATGGAACAGAGTCTTGCACGTTCAGGTGGTATTCACGGTAATAAAGGAGTAGAAGCTGCCGTGGCCGCGCTAAAAATGATGGCGCTCTAATCAACCAACCACCACTTTTCTTGTTACTTTTAGGCAAACCCTAAAAACAACTCACATGAAAAAATGGATACTCGGTGCCGCGCTTCTTGCAGTGGCCCTACCGATGAACGCTCAAGAGCTGCCACAACCTTCACCTACTTCTACCGTTGATCAAAGAATTGGTCTCACAGATTTCAGCATCACTTACAGCAGACCCGCAACAAGAGGCCGCACTATTTTCGGCGATCTTGTTCCTTTTGATAAAGTGTGGCGTACAGGTGCAAATGCTTGTGTAACGTTTAGTTCCTCAACAGACTTTACCTTTAATGGTGCTGCAGTAGGTGCTGGAGAATATGCACTTTTCACGATTCCAGGTGAAAATGAGTGGACCATTATCCTTTCGACCCAAACTACTCTTTGGGGCAATAGTGGCTATTCAGAGGAAAATGATGTACTACGCGTTACTGCTCCTGCGAGCACAGGCGGCTTTGACGAAAGCTTTACGATAGGATTTAAATCTCTAAATACTTCGGGTGGTGAATTGGTACTTGAGTGGGCAGATACCGAAGTAAGCATTAACCTAGGAGTTGATTCAGAAGGTGAAAGCGGTAAAAATGTCGCAAAAGCCCTATCTGATGCTAAGCGTGCATACAGAAATGCAGCAAACTACTACAGCGGTCAAGGCGATCATGAAAAAGCGCTAGCGACCATCGAAACTGCCTTACAGCTAGATCCGGAGTACTGGTACACAAACTGGGTAAAGGCTAAAATTCTTTACGCGGCAGGCGATACTAAAGCTGCCCTCAAGCAGGGTAAAAAAGCAATGGACATGGGAGCACCTGATTCCTATAGAGCCGGCTACGAGAAAGAAATGAAAGGCTGGAAATAATACGCTTTTCCACTTCATAAAGAAACCCCGCCTCGAGCGGGGTTTTTTAATTGTGCCTAGTTGGACTTATACGTCTCGACTCCTAAATGAGGATACAAAGCGTACTCATAAGCCTTTTGCTTGTATTGGTACAACTCTCTATAATAAGACTTCACCCACTCCTCGACGCTCATGCCAGATTCCAAGGCTTGTTGCAGTTCATTTGAACCGGCCAATTTTTTGAAGAACGCATTGAAAAATTCCGGAGCCTCGGATGTAGCATTTTCTCT
>CATAQZ010000062.1 GCA_949487015.1 Flavobacteriales bacterium UBA4585 | reverse complement strand
TCAGAAGAAGGAACCTTACACATAACCTATTAATATGATTACAATTTACCATAACCCACGTTGCCAGAAATCGCGTGAAGCATTGGCACTACTGGAAGAAAAGGGTGTTCAACATTCCATTCGTCTATACCTTAATGATGAGGAAAGCATGAGTGCGGCAGAATTTGAGGGCGTTTTAGATGCATTAGATATGGATGCGATAGACCTCGTTCGTAAGAATGAAGCCGTTTGGAAGGAAGAATATAAAACGTTGGAACTGGATGAAGATGAGATTATACTCGCGATGATTGAGCATCCAAAACTAATGGAACGTCCTATCGTGGTCAATGGCGATCGCGCAGTGGTGGCGCGTCCGGCAGAAAAGCTTTTAGACGTGCTGTAGAAAAATACAGGCACAAAAAAAGCCGACCCATGGGTCGGCTTTTTTTATATCCAGTCGGCAGAAATTATTCTGCTGTTTCGTCTTCTTTATGACCAATAAGCGCGTGTGCTAACTTAGGATTGATAGACTCCAAGCCGATCAATGTCAACCAGTACCCAACAAAAAGGCCTAGGAAAGCCAACATTGAAAAGCCCATTAGTGCTACTACTAAGAATACGAGGAATCCTAAAAATTTCATAGTCGTTGATTTAAGTCGGTGTAAAGATAGCAACACAAATCGTTCTATCGGAAATCTGTGCCTTAAATTTGTAGTAGAAATAAAATCCTATAATCACACAAGCGAACAGCATGGAATACAGAATAGAACACGACACCATGGGTGAAGTAAAAGTGCCGGCCGATAAGTATTGGGGTGCACAAACGGAGCGTTCACGCAACAACTTTAAGATCGGGCCTGCCGGTACCATGCCGCTCGAAATCATTGAAGGTTTTGCCTATTTAAAAAAGGCTGCAGCGTATGCAAACTGCGACGCTGGCGTTTTACCTGTGGAGAAGCGCGATCTTATCGCGTCAGTTTGTGATGAAATCTTAGCGGGTAAGCACAACGACCAGTTTCCACTGGTAGTTTGGCAAACAGGCTCGGGTACGCAGAGTAATATGAACACGAATGAGGTCATTGCGAACCGAGCGCACGTCTTAGCTGGAGGTACTTTAGGTGATGGAAACAATAGCATTCATCCAAACGACGATGTCAATAAGAGCCAAAGCTCAAATGATACCTTCCCAACGGGAATGCACATTGCTATTTATAAGAAAGTTGTAGAAAATACAATCCCCTCTGTTGAGCTATTGCGCGATACGCTTCAAGCGAAGAGTAAAGAGTTCTGGAATGTGGTGAAAATTGGTCGTACGCACCTTATGGATGCGACGCCGCTGACTGTAGGTCAGGAGTTTTCTGGCTATGTAAGCCAATTAAACCATGGACTTAAAGCTTTGCGCAACACGCTCGATCACATGAGTGAAATTGCATTGGGCGGAACAGCTGTGGGTACAGGAATCAACACACCTGAAGGCTATTCGGAAACAGTGGCAAAGTACATTGCGGAATTTACCGGAATGCCATTCCGTACTGCTGAAAATAAGTTTGAGGCACTTGCGGCGCACGATGCGTTAGTTGAGACGCATGGCGCATTGAACCAATTGGCTGTAAGCTTGAATAAGATTGCGAATGACATTCGCATGTTGGCTTCAGGGCCGCGTTCAGGTATCGGGGAACTCATTATTCCTGCGAACGAGCCGGGATCGTCCATCATGCCAGGCAAAGTAAATCCTACCCAGGCTGAGGCCATCACGATGGTGTGTGCTCAGGTCATGGGTAACCACACTGCTGTGACTATCGCCGGCGCTCAAGGTCATTATGAACTCAATGTCTTTAAGCCGGTCATGGCTTATAATGTGCTACAGAGCGCAGAGCTTATCGGAGATGCTTGCGTGAGTTTCAATGATAATTGCGCGGTAGGAATCGAGCCAAACTACAAGGCTATAGAGAACCATTTGAATAATTCATTGATGTTGGTCACTGCGTTGAACACAAAAATCGGCTATGAAAAGGCCGCGAAAATCGCGAAAACCGCACATGAAAATGGTACAACTTTGAAAACGGAGGCTGTCAACCTGGGTTACCTGACGGCAGAAGAGTTTGATCAGTGGGTTCGTCCAGAAACTATGGTTGGGAAACTTTAACAGTTGCGATTTAGGTCTTTTTATTAAATAAAGACCTCTTTAGATTGTAGGCGTTTATACAAACGCTTCACCTAATTCTATCTTAACGGCTTTGACAATCTGCTTGATGGCTTGATCATTGCCTTGAGGGAAAGTTAAGGTTGTAGATTCAGTTTGCACGACAATCTTATTGTTGAGGTCAGTAAGCACTAACGCTTTGTCTTTAGTTGCATTCACAACTAGACAAGAGGTGCAATTTTGAAGTAAAACATTTGCGCCGACGACCACATTCTCAGCAGTGTCTTTTGCGCCTAAATCATATATGGCCCCCCAGTTACCTAAATCTGACCATCCCATTTCAGCTGGAATTACGCAGACTTGATCCGCGCGTTCCATTAACCCGTAGTCAATAGAAATATTATCGCACTCGCCATAAATTCGTTCGATACTTGCCTTTTCATAGGCTGTGTCTAGATCATTCCAGGTCTCTCCCAAAGTTGCCATGAGCTCCGGTAAATGAATATCTAGGCCACTCGACAGCGCATCGATATTCCAAATAAACATACCTGCATTCCATAAGAAGTCTCCACTTTCTAAGAATTTCTTTGCGTGCTCTAGATCGGGTTTTTCGGTAAATGCCTTTACAGCAAAGCTTCCGTGATCGTCACCTGCGGCTTCATTATATTGAATGTAACCGTAGCCTGTTTCTGGTTTATGTGGTTGAATGCCGATGGTTACGAAAAAATCCGATTCTTCAGTTTTCGCTAGCCCTTTTCGTACAGTAGCCTCGAACGCGTCTTCATCGGTTATAAGGTGGTCTGCCGGTGTAATAAACATGTTTGCATTGGGGTCGCGCTTTTTGATTTTTAAAGCGGCATATGCGATACAAGGGGCAGTATTTCTACGAAGTGGTTCTAGAATAATGTTTTGTTCTGGAAGATCTGGTAAATGTTCCTGGGTTAAGGCAGCATAATTCTCGTGCGTAACGACCAGTATATTTTCGGGTTCAAAAATACGGCGTACACGATTATACGTCTGTTGCATTAAACTCTCGCCCGTTCCTAAGAAATCTAAAAATTGCTTTGGGGTCTTTTCTGTGGACATGGGCCAGAAACGGCTCCCAATTCCCCCAGCCATAATTACACAATATGGAGTACGCATAGTATGGTTCAGTGTTTCAGTGTGTTGATGATTCGAGAAATATCCTCAAATCGGCTACGAAACTACGATTTTCTCGCTTTGCGCGGTATCTTCGTGCCCCTAATTAAATGCTATTTCCATGTTAAATCTAGTCCTGTTCGGCCCTCCGGGGGCAGGTAAAGGAACACAAAGTGCCTTTTTAGTAGAGCGTTACCATCTCGTTCATTTAAGTACGGGCGACCTTTTTCGTTACAACATTAAAAATGAAACGGAATTGGGCGTTTTAGCAAAGTCATACATGGCTAAGGGCCAATTGGTGCCAGACTCTGTCACAATCTCCATGCTTGAAGATGCTGTAAATAAAAATCCTGAAGCAAATGGTTTTATTTTCGATGGGTTCCCGCGTACTAATGCACAGGCAGCCGCACTCGATGCTTTTTTAAATAGCCAAGACACGGGCATTACAAGTATGATTGCTTTAGAAGCTCCCGAAGCGGAGCTCCGCGTGCGACTTGCAGAGCGTGCGAAAACTTCGGGCCGTCCGGATGATGCAGATCCTGCGGTAATTCAGAATAGAATTGATGTATACAACAACGAAACAGCGCCGGTGAAAGCGTTCTACGAAGCGCAAGGAAAATACAAAGGCATCAACGGTGTAGGTTCGATCGAGGAAATTACTGAACGCCTAGTAGCTATTATTGACACACTTTAGACCTTTGGTCGACACTTCACAATACAATCGTATTTTTGCAAAGCAGTTTCCCAGTTAAGGGAGGCTGCTTTTTTCACATTATGGCTGGAAGCAACTTCATAGATTACGTAAAGATTTACTGT
>CATAQZ010000061.1 GCA_949487015.1 Flavobacteriales bacterium UBA4585 | reverse complement strand
TGCACTCGAAGGTGAAGATCGCGCACGACTAACGGCTTTAAATGAAGAATTAAGCACATTGTCATTGACTTTCGGGGAGCATGTTTTAGCAGAAACTAAAGCGTTTCAATACCATACTGCGGCCACTCAGGATCTTGAAGGATTGCCAGAAGATGTGATTGAAACTGCGGCTCAACAGGGGCAGGAGCAAGGTAAAGAGGGTTATGTTCTAGGCCTAGATATGCCTACCTATATGGCTGTTATGAAATATGCCGACCGTTCAGAATTGCGTGCCCATTTTTACCGTGCTTATGGTTCGCGCGCCGCTAAGGAAAACGAAAACAACAATGAACAGGTTATTAAACACCTGGTAAATAAACGGATGGAGCGGGCCCAATTGCTCGGGTTCGATTCTCATGCCCAGCTGACTTTGAGCAAGCGTATGGCGAAAACCCCGCATACCGTTTTGAACTTTTTAGATCATTTACTGGAGGTAGCTAAGCCAGCGGCAGAGCGGGATTTAAAGGCTGTATCAGACTTTGCAGCCGCTCAGGGTGCGGATCTCCCAATTCAACCGTGGGACTTTAGCTATTGGTCAGAAAAGTTGAAGATGGAACGTCTTTCCCTAGACGATCAAGCTTTGAAGCCGTATTTCA
Source organism: Flavobacteriales bacterium UBA4585 (assembly GCA_949487015.1). GTDB lineage: Bacteria > Bacteroidota > Bacteroidia > Flavobacteriales > Schleiferiaceae > UBA10364. The sequence continues at coordinate 8,507 of CATAQZ010000061.1, read as the reverse complement.
AACTTGAAAATGTTTTGCAGGGTGCCTTTACTGTAGCAGGCCGGTTGTTTGGACTTCATTTCAAACACCATCCTGGTGTGCCGGTTTACCACGAAGATGTAGATGCCTATGAAGTCTTTGATGCCGACGGTAATTTCTTGAGTCTCTTTTACGCAGACTTTTTCCCTAGGGATGGCAAACGCGCTGGTGCTTGGATGACGAGCTATCAGAGTATGTACACCAAAGAGGGCATCGAAGTACGTCCTCATATCAGTATTGTTTGCAATTTCACAAAGCCGACCGCTTCAAAGCCTTCGCTTCTTACGTTTAATGAGGTCACTACCTTATTTCACGAGTTTGGACATGCCTTGCACGGAATGATGGCGCGTGGAACGTATCCGTCACTCACCGGGACGAGCGTGTATTGGGATTTTGTGGAACTCCCTTCACAAATCATGGAGAATTGGTGCTATCAGCCTGAAGCATTAGCACTATTTGCGAAGCACTACGATTCCGGTGCCGTCTTACCTACAGCATACATTGATAAGATTAAAGAAAGTCAGACCTTTTTGGAGGGATATATGACCTTGCGCCAGCTGAACTTTGGCTATTTAGACATGAGTTGGCACGATAGAAAACATCTGTTTGAAGGCGATGTGGCCTCACATGAAAAGGCCGCAACTGAGCGAACGGCTCTATTTGATGCAGTTGAGGGTACCCGCTCTAGTACTGCCTTTAGTCATATTTTCCAGGGAGGATATAGTGCGGGATACTACAGTTATAAATGGGCTGAGGTTTTAGATGCCGATGCTTTTGAGCGATTTGAAGAAGAAGGTTTGTTCAACGCGCAAGTCGCAGCAGATTTCGCCATGGTCTTACAAAGTGGTGGCACTGTCGCTCCAGATGAACTGTATCGAAAGTTTAGAGGACGCGACCCAAAGGTGGATGCTTTAATTAAGCGTGCGGGAATTTCAGCTTAGAGCAAACTGCGCACTTTGAATTGAAAACGCCAGTACAGAGCTATTGCAGCAAGCAATAATCCGATCGCCAGCCCAATCCAAACACCTAAAGGACCTATAGCCATTACTACACCTAGGTAATAGCAAAGCGGTACGGCGACCACCCAATAGGCAATAAAGGCGATAATAGTTGGGACATTTACGTCCTGTACACCGCGTAGTGCTCCCAAAGTGGTCGCTTGCAGTCCATCCGGTAATTGGAAGATTCCGGCAGCAATCATTAGTACAGCAGTATATTGTAAAACTTCAGGGTCTGAACTGTAAAACTCGGGGGCAATATTGCGAAAACCGATAAACAAACACATAGTCACGACCATCATGGCTAAAGTGAGATGAAACAAGCTTTGACCCGCTGTACGAAGCATAGGTATATCTCTTTTACCGAGTTGATTGCCCATACGAATGGTTGCAGCAGCACCGATGCCACTTACCATCATGTAGCTTACTGAGGCAATATTTAGTGCTATCTGATGCGCCGCTTGTTGCACTGGACCAATCATCCCTACAATGACACCGCTCATGGCAAAGGCACCGGCTTCGAATACGTATTGTAATCCACTGGGTACACCTATGACTAGAATATCACGAATACTTTTCCATGAAATTTGACTGCTGCGCCAATAGCTCCAATAGCTCTCAAACTTCTTGTGCTTGCGTATATATAAAGCCATTCCACCCAACATTAAGAAACGCGTACTCAAGGTTGCTAGCGCTGCGCCTGCTAGGCCCAATTCCGGGAAAGGCCCCCATCCCGTTATCAGAGGATAGTTTAAAAGTATGTTTAGCAAATTGGCAACTAGACTGACACGCATACCTGCTTTGGTATCGCTTAATCCTTCTGCAAATTGTTTGAAGGCAAAAAAGCTCATCATCGGGACGATGGATAAACCGACCAAATGGATGTATGGGAGTGAAGCTTCAACCACTCGTACATCTTGACCCAAAAGGTGTGCGAATTGTGCAAAAAGGGCAAGTACACCATACACGACCAAGCCAAGTATTGAGTTTAATACCAGTCCGTTCTTAAAATAGTTTACCGCTTCGGCAGGGTCTTCTTTCCCATCAGCACCAGCGACTAATGGTGTGAGGCCATAGGCGACGCCTATCGCAAAAACCATGGGAATGATGAGAATTGATACGGCGAGTGAGATGGCTGCTAAAGGGATTGTACCGAGGAATTTCCCTACCATGATTGAATCAGCCACGGACACTAACGTTTGTCCTAACTGCCCAATCATAACAGGATAGGCCAATTTCAGGCTTATCCCGTATTGGGATTTATATGTATTCCAATGGTATGCCACTGTGGCTTAGAGATTGTAGCGTTCTACCTCGCGGGTATAAAACGCCTCTGCCTCAGCGATCAATCCTTCTAGAATTTTTGTCAAATCTCCTTCACTTTCATCACCGATATCATCTAACCACTTTACTTCATCGTTCTCAAGGTTGAGAATGAAAGAAGGAAATTCAGTGTGAACGATATACACTGCTTCTGGTAGATCGGTGTTGTCTGCGACTAAGAATTTAGGAAAGTTCATTTGTATCCGTTTTGAAAGTCAAAAGTACGTCTATTTACGTGCGAACGTACTTACATCAGTGGCACTAATTTCCGAACCACCTAAAATATGTAGGCGCTCTATGACATTTCTGAATTCTCTGATATTTCCAGTCCAATCATAGCCTTGTAAGGCAGCTAAGCCTTCGTTGCTAATGGTTTTTTCGGGTACACCATATTCGTCCGCGATCTGCTGTAAAAAGTGATCTGCGAGTAAGGGAATGTCGTCTCTGCGATTGTTTAATGCAGGTACTTCGATTAGAATTACGCTCAAGCGGTGGTATAGATCTTCTCTAAATTTTCCGGCTTCGATTTCTTTTCTTAAATCTTTATTCGTCGCGGCCAGAACACGGACATTAACCTTAATACTGCGATCGCCGCCTACTGGGGTAATTTGATGTTCTTGCAATGCGCGCAATACTTTGGCTTGGGCGCTCAGACTCATATCGCCTATCTCGTCAAGGAACAGAGTCCCTCCGTGAGCCAATTCAAATTTTCCTTTCCGGTCTTTTTGAGCCCCGGTAAACGCACCTTTCTTATGACCAAAAAGTTCGCTTTCGATTAATTCAGCAGGTATGGCAGCACAGTTGACTTCTACCATAGCATTTTTCGACCGCGCACTTTGCTCGTGCATTTGATGCGCGACCAATTCCTTCCCAGAACCGTTAGGTCCCGTTATAAGAACACGCGCTTCAGAAGGCGCGACTTTTTCAATAAGTCCTCGTAACTCGAGCATGCCACTACTTTCACCAATCATGGTGTACTTCTTACTCACCTTCTTTTTGAGCGTCTTTACCTCTTGTACTAGCGTCTTTTTTTCTAGTGCGTGGCGAACAGTACTCAATAATCTGTTTAAGTCAGGAGGCTTGGGTAAATAATCGAACGCGCCCTTTTTCAAGCAGTCAACAGCCGTATTAATGTCTCCATGTCCACTAATCATGATGACCGGAATTTCAGGATTTACCGCCATCATTTTTTCAAGGACTTCAACACCGTCCATGTGGGGCATTTTAATATCACAGAAAACCAAATCCCAAGTGCCGTCTCCAAAAACCTCTATGGCTTGCTTGCCATCTGCTGCTTCATGAATGTCATGCGATGAATCTTCCTCTAAGAGTATCTTCTTTAGTACGCGACGAATGGCTTCTTCGTCTTCTATCAATAATATTCTACTCATGCTTAATTTTTAAAGTGCTCCTGACGTGGTATCGTCGTTTTCCGATGCAATATTCTCGCCAGCGCCCACAATTCCATCACCAAATTGCTTAACCCGCTCCGGACCTTGCCAAACAGTACGCTGTGGAAACGGAATAATGATTTTATTTTCACGGAATTCGCGATCAATCTCAAAACGCAATTCACTCTTGATTTTTTCAATATGAAATAGGTTACGAGTGTAAAAGTTTAATTCAAAAACAAGTGCACTCTCGCCAAAATCCTTGAGAATGACTAAAGGTTCTTGTCCGGGTTCCGACTCTGGGTGATCTAATGCAACTTGCTTCAGTAGGGTTGCGACGCGTTCGGTATCACTACCGAATGCAACGCTCACTTGGACGGCGAATCTTGTAGTCTCTTCACTATGCGTTAGATTGACAACAACTTCATTAGTTAGCTTACTGTTGGGTACAATAATGAGAATGTCGTCTCGAGTGCGCCCCGTAGTTGTGCGCAGACCAACGGCTTCTACCTTACCGAATTGGTCCTGAAGTTTAATAATATCGCCCACGGAAAGGGTGCGCTCCATTAAAATAATTACGCCTGCGCTTAAGTCTTTAAAGGCATCCTGTAAACCCAAACCCAAACCAACAAAAAGAGCTGTAGATGCTGCTAAAAGCGTGGTGACTTTTACGCCAACAGTTTCTAGGGCCATGACGATGACCACAGTATAAATAAGGTATTTAGAGATCTGAAGAATTGTGTATCGACGTCCCTCGTCATAATTTCCGCCCATTCGGCTTCTCATGAATACACGTCCCATGGTCCAGATGCCTAAGCGCGCAGAAATAAATAGAAATACGACCTGTAATACACCTTTGACAGATAGTCTTACAGTATCATAACCCCATATCTTATAGCTAAGAAATGAGTCTATGAAGGCACTTATGTTCTCTAATATTTCAGCCATTTGAATAGTTCTTTCCAGGTTACCTTTTTACCGTACATGAGAATACCAACTCGGTAGATTTTACCCGCCAGTCCAACAACAGTGAAAAATGTACCTACTAATATAGCACCACTTAAAAACACCTCCCAAAGCGGAATACCGAAGGGCAGACGAATCATCATAGTAATGGGAGAGGTCAACGGAATCATGCTCATCCAGAAAGCCAAAGCCCCGTTTGGTGCTTGTATAACATTCATTGCTGTAACAATAGCAAGGATCATAGGAATGGTGACCGGCAACATGAATTGTTGCGAGTCAGCCTCCTGGTCAACGGCACTACCAACTGCTGCAAATAGTGCGCTGTAGAGGAAGTATCCCCCGAAAAAGTAAAATGTAAATCCTAGTATGACAGTAGTGAAATCAATAGAGCGAAGCATGTCTAGGACTTCAAGTCCAACCATGTCCCCAGCAGGATTACCTGCAGCACCTGCGGCAGCTTGCTCAGCAAATAGTTCAGGAAAGATAAAAGTACTAATCACAGTGTAAAGGATTCCAGATAGCCCGATCCAAATAATGAATTGGACTACTCCCACTAAGCCAATGCCCAAAATTTTACCCATCATCAGCTGGTAAGGGCGAACACTTGAAATGATAACCTCTACAATACGACTGCTTTTTTCTTCCATGACACCGCGCATGACTTGAACGGAATAGAAAAAGATGAAGAAATAGATAAGCATACCAGTAATGTATCCAAGTGCCATTTTTATTGGTACGGCACTCTGCTCATCCGTTCCTTCTTCCCCGAGGGTGAAGCTTTTAATGGTAACATTCGTCTTAATCTGGGCGATCACTTCGGGGTCAACTCCGTTCTTAAGAAGTTTTGCTTTGTTGATTTGTTCCTCGAGCAAATAATCTAGATACCCTTGCATCTCCATGGATGGATCCTCTTTTCCGAAAAGTAAAATATTGTTTTTGATGAAATCTGGGTCCCAATTTTCTCCGGAAGGAATGTAGAGTAAGGCGTCGTATTGTGAATCTCGTAGCAATTCTTTTGCCAATTCTAAATCGTTTTCTCTCGGGTCCAAATACTCCAACGTATACTGCTCCTTACCTTCATGTGGAAGTAAAAGTGTCGGTTCATCGAGGACAATTATTTGTTTTGAGTCTTCGGGCATCGTAGCTAATAATCCCGGTACAATCATTAGTGCAGCAAAAGCCAATGGACCGATAAGAGTGACCAATAAGAATGTTTTTTTGCGCACCCGTGAGAGGAATTCACGTTGTATAATGAGGAAAATAGGGTTACTCATGATTCCAAGGTTTAGGTCCATTCTTCACAATCTCGATGAATATATCGCTCACCGTTGGGAGGACTTCTTCAAAGGCAACTAACGACTCTTTTTCGCTTAAAGTGATGACTAATTCTTTGGGGAACTCTGAAGATTTCAAAACTGTACGATAACCCATATGGTCTTCTTTTTGTGACAGTACTTCATGTGGTCCCCAGTCGCTGACTGCAGTGCGCGTTGTAAAAGCGAAGGTGCCGTTTTTGTAATGCTTACGGATATCTAATAGATCACCTTCAATCATGACCTTGCCATTATCAATCAATCCTATGTGGTTGCATATTTCTTCAACACTCTCCATGCGGTGCGTCGAAAAAATTACGGTCGCGCCATTTTCATTGAGGCGTTGAATTTCACCTTTGATCAGGTTGGTATTGATAGGATCAAAACCGGTAAAAGGCTCGTCAAAGATGAGGAGTTCCGGTTCGTGTAAAACCGTAGTTACAAATTGGACCTTTTGCGCCATTCCCTTGCTCAAATCCTCCACTTTTTTATCCCACCATCCGCTCATTTCGAGGCGTTCGAACCATTCTTTTGCTCTACTTTTCGCTTCGTTTGTAGTGAGGCCTTTCAAGCGGGCTAAATAGAGCACCTGCTCTCCAACTTTCATCTTTTTATACAGTCCGCGCTCTTCTGGTAAATACCCTATGCGTGCTATATCTCTTGGTTGCAGAAGTTCCGAACCAAAGTACACTTCACCCTTATCTGGTGCAGTAATCTGATTCATTATCCGAATGAATGAAGTCTTGCCCGCTCCGTTAGGACCAAGCAATCCATAGATGCTTCCTTTCGGTATACTAAGGTCAACTCCATCTAGCGCGAGCTTTGAGCTGTACTCTTTGGAGACCTTTTTAGCTGTTATCATGGCGTTTATTTCTAGGATATAAAAAACTCCCACCGGTTGAGGTGGGAGTGTAAAGTACAAAACCTATTTAAGAGAACATCTCCTTGACTCGGTCAAAAAAGCCTTTGTCCGATTTACCCGGATTAGGTTCAAAATTTTCATTCCCTTTGAGTTTTTCAACTGCTTTCTTTTCGTCGCCGTTTAGATTTTTCGGGACCCAAACATTCACATGGATGAGTTGATCTCCTTTGCCATAGCCTTGAACGCTCGGCAGTCCTTTGTTTTTCAGACGGAGAATTTTACCGGGTTGCGTACCGGCATCGATCCCAATTTTTACCACACCGCTCACAGTTGGTATTTCAACTTGCGTTCCTAGGGCAGCATCCGGAAAACTTAAGTTCAATTCGTAATGCAAATTTTCCCCGTCTCTTGTCAAATGATCGTGCTGTATTTCTTCAATCAACACAATTAAATCACCAGCAACACCGCCAAGTACTTCATTTCCTTTATTGCCAACACGCAACTGCATACCGTCTTGAACGCCTGCTGGGATGTTAACACTTACAACTTCTTCCTTGCGATCTAGACCATCGCTTCCTACACCAGATGGTTTCTGGTCTACGACTTTACCACTTCCGTTACAGGTAGAACAGGTAGCAGCAGTGCGCATTTGGCCGAGTATTGTATTCGTTACTTGCTGAACTTGACCTGCACCGTTACACGTGCTGCAGGTTTTAAACGTAACGCCGTCTGCAATTTTTGCTCGGCGAATTTTCATTTTCTTTTCTACTCCTTCTGCAATCTCTTCTAGAGTCAATTTTACTTTTACTCGAAGGTTAGACCCTTTAGCTTGTCTGCGTTGACCGCCGCCACCGAATCCGCCAAAACCACCGAATCCGCCGCCTTGACCACCGCCTCCACCGAAGATATCACCGAACATATCGAAGATGTCGTTCATGTTGCCGCCAAAGCCGCCGCCGCCAGCACCTGCGCCGAAGGCTTGGTGTCCGAACTGGTCGTACTTGCGACGTTTTTCCTCGTTTCCGAGCACATCATAAGCTTCAGCAGCTTCTTTAAATTTATCTTCTGCTTCTTTATTGTCAGGATTGCGGTCGGGATGGTACTTCAAAGCCACTTTACGGTAGGCTTTCTTGATTTCGTCTTGACCAGAACCTTTGGATACGCCTAGTATATCGTAATAATCTCTTTTTGCCATTTTATGCTTCTTTACCTACGACTACTTTGGCATAGCGCAACACTTGCTCACCAATTTTATAACCTTTTTCAACCTCATCAATAACTTTTCCAGCAAGTTCAGGACTTGGTGCCGGTATTTGTGTAATGGCTTCCATTTCCTCAACATCGAAGGCCCTGCCTATGGTGCTCTCCATTGCAATGAGCCCTTTGTTCTTGAGTGTTTCACCCAATTTGTGTTGAATTAACTTTAATCCCTCTAGTACGGCTTCATTCTCTGAAGTAGCCTCTGTGTTTTTTAAGGCTCTGTCAAAATCGTCCAAAACTGGCAACAATGCGGCTAAAGTGTCTTTGTTGGCACTGTCCATCATCTGAAGGCGCTCTTTCGCCGTACGCTTTCTGAAATTTTCGAATTCAGCATATAGACGTAGATTTTGATCTTTTAAATCTTGAACTTCGTCTT
>CATAQZ010000060.1 GCA_949487015.1 Flavobacteriales bacterium UBA4585 | reverse complement strand
ACCATAGTGGAACATTACAATGAGGTCATACCTGATGTTAATAATCGTACAGTAGACGGAAAATTGGTTCGCGGCTTAACCTCAGTTAAATTAGAGCTAACAGCCACTGAACGCACGGATTTAGAGGCGTTTGTTAAAACCCTAACGGGTAATAATATCTATACAAACGAACGATGGTCATCACCGTTTTAATGTTTAAAACTTACTAGTACTGATCATTGGTCGATTAGGGCTGTTCGCCGTAATTTTACCGTTCATAAATTAATCATGAGAGACACTACAATTTTCGACCTAATCGCCAAGGAACGCCAGAGACAAGTTAATGGAATTGAGCTGATTGCTTCAGAAAACTTTGCTTCTGAGCAGGTTATGGAAGCGCAGGGTTCTGTCCTCACCAACAAATACGCCGAAGGATATCCTGGCAAGCGTTATTATGGAGGGTGTGAAATTGTAGATGTCGTGGAGGATTTGGCACGTGATCGTGCAAAGGAACTCTATGGTGCAGCCTACGTTAACGTACAGCCACACTCTGGATCTCAAGCAAACGCTGCAGTATATCTCGCTGTGATGAAGCCCGGTGATACGGTTTTGGGTTTTGATCTTAGTCATGGAGGACACCTCACGCACGGCTCACCAGTAAACTTCTCAGGAAAAACCTACCATGCGGAATTTTATGGTGTTGAAAAAGAGACGGGTTTATTGAATTATGACGCTATCGAAGCGAAAGCGAAAGAATGCAAACCACGCATGATCATCGCTGGTGCTTCGGCTTACAGCCGTGATATAGATTTCGCTCGCTTTCGTGAAATAGCAGATGAAGTAGGAGCCATACTTTTGGCAGATATATCACACCCATCTGGTATGATTGCAAAGGGCATTCTTAATGACCCGATGCCGCATTGTCACATCGTTACAACTACTACGCACAAAACCCTTCGTGGACCTCGTGGTGGAATGATTATGATGGGTGAGGATTTCCCAAACCCATGGGGTGAGACCAACATGAAAGGCGAAGTGAAAATGATGTCGAATGTTCTTGACATGGCAATCTTCCCTGGAATTCAAGGTGGACCACTAGAGCATGTTATAGCCGCAAAGGCAATTGCTTATGGTGAAGCTTTAACGGATGAGTTCTTCCATTATCAGTTGCAAGTGAAAAAGAATGCAGCGGCGATGGCTAAAGCTTTTGTTGATCGCGGGTATGATATTATTTCAGGCGGCACAGATAATCACTTAATGCTGATTGATCTACGCAATAAAGGCGTTACTGGAAAGGCCACTGAGCAGGCTTTAGTTCGCGCGCACATTACGGCAAATAAGAATATGGTACCTTTTGATGACAAGAGCCCATTCACTACCTCTGGCATTCGTTTAGGCGCGCCAGCCATTACTACGCGCGGATTGAAAGAAGCGGATATGGAGACCATTACAGACTTTATTGACCGTGTGGTGACAAATATTGATTCAGATACGCACATTAAGGAGGTCGGAGATGCAGTCGTAAAAATGATGCAGGACCGCCCGTTGTTTACTTGGGAGTAATTATCTT
>CATAQZ010000059.1 GCA_949487015.1 Flavobacteriales bacterium UBA4585 | reverse complement strand
GTGGGCAAGGAATTGGGAGTAGTACAGTAAGGAAGTCCACTTTTAACAACACTTTATCGAGGTTTATTAGCTGCTCAAAGTGCTCATCTGCAACCGTAGCGTTACTTTTGACCCTCAATTAGAACTACAGCACATGCTTATTCAGATTTTACAGTTCGTTTTAGGACTCTCTATATTGATCGTACTTCACGAGTTTGGTCACTACTTACCTGCACGCTTTTTCGGAGTGCGCGTCACTAAATTCTACCTCTTTTTCGATTATAAATTTTCGCTGTTAAAGAAGAAAATTGGAGAGACTGAATGGGGAATTGGTTGGATTCCATTAGGCGGATATGTAAAGATTGAAGGCATGGTGGACGAAAGCATGGACACCGAAAACCTCAGCGAAGAGCCTGAGGATTGGGAATTCAGAGCCAAGCCGGCCTGGCAACGAGTCATCATTCTTACCGGGGGTGTCATAATGAATTTCATCACTGCATATTTTATTTATGTCTTCTTATTGATGTCATACGGGAAAGACTATTTGCCGAACGAAAGTTTAGTAAACGGCATCTGGACGAACGAAATGGGACTTTCAATGGGGCTCGAAAACGGTGATAAAATCGTGAGTATTGGTGATATGGTCCCTGAAAGCTACCGTGAGATCCCAATGGAGATTCTCTTGAGTCAAGAAGAAGATATTGTCGTAGAGCGTGCTGGAAATTTAGTGACTGTGCCCATCACCATGGAGGCTATTGAAGACATGATCAGCAATAAGAAATTTGTTGGGCTAATAAAGCCGCGCATGCCCTATGTCATAGGGGCGTTTGGTGAGGAAAGTGCAGGAAGCGATGCAGGATTGGCTGTGGGCGATAGCATTGTCGCGCTTAATGGCGAGGAAATGCTGTTTTTCGACCAATACAAGGCAGCCTTACCAGAATTGGCAGGGCAAGAGATTGCATTAAGCATCTACCGCGAGGGCCGATCTGACAGCGTGAAAATAACGGTACCTGAAACAGGCCAATTAGGGGTTTACAACACCGGAGAGGTCTTTAAATACTACGAAATCAAAAACAAAGCGTACACCTTCGCGGAGGCTTTGGGTGGCGCAGGAGGCGAGGTTCAGAATAAATTAATGAGCTACATCCGTCAATTCAAATTGATCTTCAATCCTAAGACAGAAGCGTATAAAGAAGTGGGTGGTTTCTTGACCATCTTGAAACAATACGACCAAGCATGGAATTGGCGCCATTTCTGGGAGTTTACGGCATTCTTGAGCATAATGCTTGGATTCTTGAACATCCTTCCCATCCCCGCTTTAGATGGCGGTCATGTGATTTTCACGGTCATTGAATGGGTGTCCGGTAGAAAGCCTTCGATCAAAGTACTGGAATATGCACAAATGGTCGGTTTCTTCTTACTTCTGGCCCTGTTGATCTTTGCGAACGGAAACGATGTCATAAAAGCCGTTTTCGGCGGATAAATCCATGGATGTAAGCAGTACCATATACACACATCTAGGTCAGGTAAATGATCCTGAGATTCCGGTACTGAGCCTACATGATATGGGTATTTTACGCGCAGTGAACGTGCTCCAAGACACCGACGAACGCCATGCCCAGGCGTTAGAGCGCTTTCACACGAGCCATCCCGACGCTCCAAAGGAACATGCCGATCATGTCTACGAGATTGTCATTAGCCCTACCTACGTCGGTTGCCCGGCCATGGATCGGATGTCTCAAGATATTGAAGAGGCCATGTTTGTACGCCAATTGCCTTTTACCATCACCCAGCAACTGCAGCCGTCGTGGACCACCGATTGGATTTCTGAGGAAGGCAGAAAAAAAATGGAAGATTACGGTATTGCACCGCCTGTTTCCGGGTCGGCAGATAAACGAGAACTCTTTGCGGAGGCACCAAAAGTTCGCTGTCCCAAATGCAAAGATCCGGATACCCGAATGCTCAGTTTACACGGCAGCACAGCGTGTAAAAGCCAGTACGTGTGCAACAGTTGCTTAGAGCCGTTCGAATACTT
>CATAQZ010000058.1 GCA_949487015.1 Flavobacteriales bacterium UBA4585 | reverse complement strand
AGGACTCCATTGCTCGAGGTTTCCTAAATACCGCACTTCTTTAACCGCAGTATGCTGGGCCAGCGCTGCAGCCACTTCATGCGTCGTTTTTTGCTGGGCAGCGATGCGAAGGGTGAACGTTTCAAGCGAGCGTAAGATGAGCCAGCTGTCCATAGGGCCTAAGATGCCGCCGATAAAGGTTCGTGCGACACGCAATCTATTAATCCACGCTGTTTTTCCGGTTGCTGCACCGGCAATAACGTCACTGTGTCCAGCGAGATTCTTCGTCACAGAATACACTACGATATCTGCGCCATTCTCGTGCTGACGACTCATGGTAGGTCCTAAATAGGTATTGTCAACCACCACCGGTACAGGGTGTTCTTCCGATCCCAAGGCATCTGCGATTTTCCGAGCCTTCTTCACCGAATACAAATCCATGGTAGGATTCGCGGGCGTTTCAGTAAAAAAGGCACAGACCTGCAATCCGGGATAAGCGGCTGTAACTTCCGCAACCACCTCTTCGGCACTCTTATCGTGTTCAACAACGTGGTGGATTACACCGTATTTGTGCAGGTAATGGTCAATGAAACTGTGCGTTCCTCCGTACACCGGAGCGGTGTAGAGAAATACCGTGTTTGGGGTGGCCAATTCCAACATGGTCGCTGAAATAACCGCCATTCCACTGGCAAAGACGAGTGCGTCCTCCGTTCCGTCTAAAACCGCCAAACGTTGTTCGAGCAGCTGGGTATTTGGAGAGCCAAGTCGGCTGTAGATGTTTCCCATTTTTGCACCGTCCGGCATCTCTTCCTTTCCAGTGGCCCAAGCAAAATAATCCTTACCTGCTTGGGAGTTGGGAAACTCGTAGGTGGAGGTTTGGTAAATGGGTTGCTTCATACTGCCGTGGTAATCGGCAGCATGGTAGCCATGACCAAGCATGGCGGTTTGTGGTTCTTTTTTCATGTTCTGCGGTTTTAAGCCACAAGCAGGGGTTCAAGCTACTTGCGGTCCGTATTTCTTAATGCATCCAACTTTTATGGTAGTCGCCTGCATCTAAAGCTAATGCCTGTTCAGTGAGCTTCAATGGCCTAAAGGTATCTACCATTACGGCATATTCTTCGGTGCCTTTTTTGCCTATGGACCCTTCATAGGTTCCCGGGTGCGGTCCGTGCGGGATGCCTGCCGGATGAAGGGTGATTTGTCCACGTCCGATGTTGTTGCGACTCATAAAATCGCCGTCTACATAGTAGAGCACTTCATCAGAATCGATGTTGCTGTGGTTGTAAGGAGCGGGTATAGATTCTGGGTGGTAATCGTACAATCTGGGCACGAAAGAACACACTACAAAAGCATTGGTCTCAAAAGTTTGATGCACCGGTGGCGGTTGGTGTACACGTCCGGTTATAGGTTCAAAATCTTTAATGTTGAATGCATAAGGATAGTTGTAACCGTCCCAGCCAACTACATCGAAGGGGTGTGAACCGTAGATGTAGTGGTGAAGCATATCTTGTTTTTTCACCCGGATGTCAAAATCTCCTAAGGCATTTACAGGCGCTACCGCTTCGGGCGTGCGCAGGTCGCGTTCACAATAAGGACTGTGTTCGAGCAGTTGACCGAACCAATTCCGATAGCGCTTCGGGGTGTAAATGGGTGAAGCACTTTCAACAATAAATAATCGGTTTTCAGCACCGTCGAAATGAAACTGCTGAATCATTCCGCGCGGGATGAGCAGGTAGTCGCCGGGCCCAAAATCAAGCTTGCCCATCTGCGTATGCAGCGCACCGGAACCCTCGTGCACGAAGACCAATTCATCGTTTTGTGCGTTTTTATAAAAGTATGATTCCATCGAAGCGGAAGGCGCGGCAAGGGAAATAGTCAGATCGGCATTTGTCAATACCGGTACGCGGGAGGCTAAATAATCTTCGTTTGGAGCAACCTTAAAGCCTTCTAAACGATAGGCCTTCATGTTTTTGTCTACGGCAATCTTCGGCGCAACATCCGTGCTTTGAAGCACTTCCTTAACCATGGTTGGTGGATGTTCGTGGTAAAGCAAGGTCGACATTCCGTCGAATCCTATGGTTCCGAAGAGTTCTTCGTGGTACAAGCTACCGTCCGATTTTCTGAAGGTAGTATGGCGTTTGTGCGGAATACGCCCCGATTTTTGGTAAAACGGCATGGTCTTCTGTTTGCGGGTTCACTACAAATATAGTGTAACTTGTGGGGGTAAATTCTCAGTTATGTCTGCTATTGATCAACATGCCCAGGACTTGTTTGAAGCATTGCGCAACGGCCGCACTATTGCACCATTGCGCGATTCTATCAACAACGATATTTCAACTGCATACGCCATTCAGGACAAAGTCGTGGCTTTGAGATTAGAAGATGGTGAGCGTATTGTGGGTAAGAAGATTGGATTAACCAGTCCTGCTGTTCAAGCCCAGCTCGGCGTGGATCAACCCGATTACGGTGTGCTCTTTGACACTATGGATATGACGGGAAAAGGTCCGGTTCCCATGGAATTATTGATGCAACCTAAAGTTGAAGGAGAATTGGCTTTCGTATTGGGCGAAGACCTGCGTAATCCGGATGTAGATATAGAAACATTGAAAACGGCGATTGTTGCCGTTCAGCCGGCTATTGAAATCGTAGGTTCACGAGTAGAAAATTGGGATATTAAAATCTCAGATACTATTGCTGATAATGCTTCAGGATCTCATTATGTTTTAGGGACCGAATCAAAGCCATTGGCTGAAGTATCAACTGCTTCTATTGAAATGGCGCTGCTTAAAAACGGCGCTGTAGCGAGCGAAGGAAATGGAAATGCGTGTATGGGCGACCCTCTGAATGCCGCTTTATGGTTGGCTCAAACGATGGCTAAAATGGGAAGGCCACTTTTAAAGGGTGAAATTCTACTCTCCGGTGCATTGGGCCCCATGGTTGCAGTGGAGCGAGGTGATGCTTTTGAATTGCGTTTAAATGGATTTTCCAGCACCATGGTATCCTTTGAATAATCGACCTACTAAATAGTATTTAAATAGAATGAAAAAAAAGTACCACTTCCTGTTTACATTATTGGTACTGAGCCTTACTGGGCACGGTCAATCGAAAACTACGTACTTACCGGAGCCGGGAGAGGGTTTTTCGTTTAACTCAGGTTTGCTTTCTGTTCTGGATGCGCCTGAATCCTTTGAGTCTGACGCTCGTTCGAACAGTCAGTCGTTTCAATTCATGCGGGACAATGTGATCGGTTTAAGCCATTTTTCTGTGGCCTACGGATTGGGTTACAGCGCGCAGTTTTATCATGGTAATGTGCGCATTGATGTCGCAGAAGATGGAACACAGACACTCGTAGATCTATCCGGGCGCGATTTTATTTCCAATCGTTTTGCTACGGAATATGTGGACGCTGCCATAGAGCTGCGCTACAGAGGTAAAGTCAATCGTAATGGCCGGTACAATAGATTTTATATAGGTGGCTGCTTGGGGTACCGTACCGATGCGTACTCCTATTACAAAGACGCAGTTTACAGGGTCAAATACTACCAAATATCTGGCTTCAATCCACTCCGATATGGAGTACACATTAAAGCGGGTAGAGGTCCTGTCAATGCCTATGTATACTATGGTTTGAGTGCGATTGTCGTAGATGGGGCGATGCTGCCGGAGTGGTCAGAAGCTCGTCCACTAAGTGTAGGATTGAGTGTAACGCTCTAAATTACTTTAAGGGCACTGCTGAACAAGCCTCACCATAACTGATTTTTTTTGCCACCGGTTTTAGATACTGAGTGGCCACAACGTACGCATCTTTCGGGATGCGCTTATCGCCGCAGCCCTTGATGATAACGGGCTTTCCTAGGTAATCTTGCCAATTGTGTTGCATCATACGTTCGCGAAAGAACGAACTGTAAAATCCTGCTTCGTTTTCTGACCATATGCAGGTAAGCCCGGCGTCACTGCACTTGCTTGCGACCAAAAGGGGCGCCCAAGCTGGAAGTATGGCATCTGTGCTGCAATGGAGGTGTATTACAGCACCTTCATATATCGTAAAGTCAGTGCTGTTTAGTGCATTTCGAAATTCGGTTTCACGCAAAATAAATCCTTGCTCGAGCCATTGGCTCAGATCGACGGACTGCACCTTTTTTGGGAGAAAATCTTCTAAATTAAAAGTGATTAGCGGACTCGCTGCTACTTTATTTACAATGGTACCGTCATTCATCATTTAGGCCGTAAAGGTGTAATCTCTAAAGTACTCCTGATTTTCTTCGGTCCGCAATCCCGTAAATGTAAATCCAGATTTCTCAGGAGAGAGAGGGGCAGTGAGTCTTTCGTTATGCCAAAGCTCGTACGTTTTAAAGTCTACTGGAGAGCGGTTTTCAAGTGCACTAAATAGATCTAATTGGCCCACTTTAGCCCAACCGGCTTCTACGGTACCCTGGAAGACTTTCGCTTTTGAACCGGAACCATAACCCATGAAACCTATAGTATTTCCTTCGATGGCTTCTCCTTTATCTGCAGCATCGCAAAGCGTGCTTAAAAGCCCCATAAAAATAGAAGCGGTGTACATATTTCCAATCAAGCTTGAAGCTCGTTCGGCAGGTGCTAATGCCTTTGCTACATAAGCACGATAATAGTCCGATTTGCTGAACGCACGCACCCATTCCTTCGCTTCGCTTCTATCTGACGGTTTATCACTGCCCATAACAGCAACTACATCCTGCCACTTGCCGTTTGCCTGCATCCAGTCCAGATAAAAGTTCACGAGCATACGTCTGCCTTGAAAAGCATAGGGTAGGTGCATGACCACTTTATCCCAATCTAAGGCAGGATTAATTTTCACCTTCGTTCCAAAATGTTCTAATGCCTCACTGATGCGACTAACGTACGCAAAGTTGCTGTACTGACCATCAAAGACCGGCTCTTCAACGTAACTGCGGAGCATACGATTTCCGCCCCAAAAGCCATTCGCTTCCGCAACCTTTGCTTCTGCGTCTTCCATAGAAAGTTGCTGACCTAAGAGTGCTGCCGCTTCTACGAGTAACTCCGCTTTAGTATGCGTTCTGCGAGGTTTGAAAAAATCGCGTTCCCCTTTCGTAGCCACGCCTATCTCATTACCTAATGAAATGATGGACGGATCGACAGAAACGACAATCGCGACAGCGCCTGCGCCTTGGGTGTACTCACCTGTTGAGCCTAAATTATATTTTGCTAAATCAGAAGCGACAATAATGGCTTTTTTCTCGGGATGTTGGCGGACAAATAAGCATGCGTTTTCTAAAGCATCAACAGCACCGATACAAGCAAAAGTCATATCAACTGCATCGACATTACGCAAGCTGTTTGGACCGTGAGCACTAGCTAGTTGTTGTTCGACTAAATCTAAAATGTAAGTTGCCGTGGGTTTGGCGCTATCAAGAGCGCTTTCAGTGCCTAGATAAAGACGTCCTACCGTGCTGGGGTCTAATGGCTCAGAAGTAAAGAGATTGAGTACTGCATTGGCTCCCATCGTTGCGGCATCCTCGTCAACATCTGGGAATGACATTGAGGTTAAACCTAGACCTTTGTTGAGTTTAGCATACTCTATATTACGCGCTTCTGCTAGCGATTCAATAGGCAAGTATTGTTGAGGTACGTAGTAGGCAAGGGCGTCGATTCCAATCTTCATTGTGGCGGTTATTTATAAATCACAAAAAATCACTCGATTTTTTGAGGAACGAGTGGCTAATTAACGAAGACATTAACGATTTTGTGGTGGTTTGGTTCGTCTTTTAGGAAAATCTTAAGAAGTGGGCGTAAGGGACTAAAGAATGCCTAGTTCAAGCTTTGCTTCTTCACTCATCATGCTTTTATCCCAAGGTGGATCAAAAGTAAGTTCTACTTCTACCTCCCGGACGTTATCGAGAGCTCGTGACTTTTCTTTCACCTCCTGAGGCATACTTT
>CATAQZ010000057.1 GCA_949487015.1 Flavobacteriales bacterium UBA4585 | reverse complement strand
TCATAAAAATCGATTTGTTCAAATATAACGAAAGGAATCATTGCCCGATTCTGCCTTATCTTAGAGGTCCCAAATACTTATCACAGACTATGGAAAACCCGGCTCCGTACGTACCTAAACATAAGGTACGCATTGTCACTGCCGCCTCACTTTTTGACGGACACGATGCAGCAATCAACATTATGCGTCGAATCATTCAAAGCACCGGTTGTGAAGTCATACACTTAGGACACGACCGCTCCGTTGAAGAAGTTGTAGATACTGCCATTCAAGAAGATGCAAATGCCATTGCAATGACCTCTTACCAGGGTGGGCACATTGAATACTTTAAATACATGCATGACTTGCTCCAAGAAAAAGGAGCCGGACACATCAAAATCTTTGGTGGTGGAGGTGGAACCATATTGCCGGAAGAAATTGAAGAACTGCATGCCTATGGTATTACCCGATTGTACCATCCTGACGACGGAAGAAAGATGGGATTACAGGGCATGATTAACGATTTAGTGGTCCAATCCGATTTTTTAGTAGGTGATGCATTGCCTTCAGATTTGGCTTCGCTGCCCGCTGCGAGTACGGCGACAATCGCCCGCTGGATTAGTGCAGCCGAGAATTGTGGAGAACAGCATGCCTCGGCTTTAGAGGAAGTTGCGGCGAAAGCAGCTGGTATTTCTACGCCCATCTTAGGGATTACGGGTACTGGAGGAGCAGGGAAGAGTTCTATGGTAGACGAATTGGTGCGCCGATTCCTCTTAGATTTTCCAGAAAAACGTTTGGCAGTGGTTTCCGTCGATCCTTCGAAAAGAAAAACGGGCGGCGCATTGCTCGGGGATCGTATTCGTATGAATGCAATCAAAAATGGCAATGTATTTATGCGCTCGTTAGCGACTCGTCAAGCAAATCTGGCCTTAAGTGCACACGTTCAAAATGCGCTCGATATTTTAAAGGTGGCAGGATTTGATTTGATCATCCTTGAAACCTCAGGAATTGGACAAAGCGATACTGAAATCTTAGATCATAGTGATGCGAGTTTATATGTGATGACGCCTGAATATGGTGCGGCAACGCAATTGGAAAAAATCGACATGCTTGATTTCGCTGATTTAATTGCACTGAATAAATTCGATAAGCGTGGGGCATTGGATGCGTTGCGTGATGTCAAAAAGCAGTACCAGCGCAATCATAATTTGTGGGAACAAGATCCCGAGACGATGCCGGTTTACGGAACCATAGCCAGCCAGTTCAATGATCCCGGCACCAATAGTTTGTATAGTGCGATCATCAACATGCTCAACGACAAGGCAAATGCAGGATTTACCAGCACCTTTACATTGACCGGGGAGATGAGCGAGAAGATTTTTATTATTCCTCCAAACCGCACACGCTATTTGAGTGAGATTTCTGAAAGTCACCGCATTTACCGCGATCAGATCATGGCGCAGGTGGAGGTTGCAGATAAGTTGTACGCATTACAACGCTCCATGGAAACCCTAGAGGACGAGGAACTAATTGGCCAATTGCAATTGAGTTTCGACCGGATTAAAATGGATCTTGATCCACACAACTGGGAGCGCCTGCAACAATGGGAGGCGACGGTTCAGCGCTATAAAGATCCGCTGTACACTTTCCATGTCCGTGGCAAAGCCATCAATATTAAAACACATACCGAGAGTTTATCCCACACTCAAATCCCGAAAGTCGCACTGCCGAAATACCGGAGTTGGGGTGATATTCTGCGTTGGCTACTCTTAGAAAACGTTCCCGGTGAATTCCCATACACTGCCGGTATTTACCCGTTCAAAAGGGAAGGTGAAGATCCTACGCGCATGTTTGCTGGAGAGGGAGGCCCCGAACGCACGAACAAGCGGTTCCATTATGTGAGCCTTGGTCTTCCTGCAAAGCGATTGTCTACTGCATTCGACAGTGTAACGCTTTACGGAAATGACCCGGACCGTCGCCCCGACATTTACGGTAAAATCGGAAACTCGGGAGTGAGTATTTGCTGCCTCGACGATGCAAAAAAACTGTACAGCGGTTTCCGTTTAACGGACCCAACTACTTCCGTGTCCATGACCATAAACGGTCCTGCACCGATGCTGCTAGCGTATTTCATGAATGCAGCCGTCGATCAAGAATGTGAATTGTATATCAAAGCCCATCAGCTTGAGGCGCAGGTTGAAGCAGTCAAAAAAGCGAAATACGACGATAAAGGAATAGCGAGACCGGCGTATCAAGGAGCATTGCCCGAAGGTAATGACGGCTTAGGTCTCATGCTTTTAGGCGTAACGGGAGATGAGGTTTTGCCGAAAGACGTCTATTTAGACATTAAAAAGCAAGCGCTGAATACCGTTCGTGGTACCGTTCAAGCCGATATCTTGAAAGAAGATCAGGCACAGAACACGTGTATATTCTCTACGGAATTTGCGCTCCGCTTGATGGGTGATGTCCAGTCGTATTTTATTGATTGGCAAGTGCGTAATTTCTACAGCGTTTCCATCTCGGGTTATCATATTGCAGAAGCAGGAGCAAATCCTATTTCTCAATTGGCATTCACACTGGCCAATGGTTTCACGTACGTAGAGTACTATCTCAGTCGTGGTATGGATATCAACAAGTTCGCGCCCAACTTGAGTTTCTTCTTTAGCAACGGTATCGATCCAGAATATGCGGTGATCGGTCGTGTCGCACGCCGAATTTGGGCCAATGCAATGAAGAATAAATATGGAGCAGATGCGCGCTCGCAGATGTTGAAATACCACATTCAGACTTCGGGACGCAGTTTGCACGCTCAGGAAATCGATTTTAATGATATTCGAACTACCCTGCAAGCGTTGTATGCCATTTATGATAATTGCAATTCGCTACACACGAACGCCTACGATGAAGCCATCACTACTCCCACGGAGGAGAGTGTACGTCGCGCTATGGCCATTCAGTTGATTATCAATAAAGAATTGGGTCTTGCAAAAAATGAAAATCCTATTCAGGGCGCCTTTATCATCGAAGAGTTGACGGATTTAGTTGAGGAGGCAGTGTTGCTTGAGTTTGATCGTATCACAGAACGCGGTGGCGTCTTGGGTGCTATGGAAACCATGTACCAGCGCGGTAAGATTCAAGAGGAGAGTATGCATTATGAGATGCTCAAGCATACGGGTGAATTTCCAATTATAGGTGTGAACACCTTCCTAAATAAAAAAGGTTCACCCACTGTTTTACCAGCGGAAATTATTCGTGCCACTACCGACGAAAAAGAATACCAAATAGAAATGCTCGAGCGCCTTCAGCACGCGAAAGGGCATTTGAACGAGGAGATGATTAGCGAATTGCAACAGGCTGCCGTTCAGAATGAGAATATATTTGATGTGTTAATGGAGGCTGCGAAACACTGTAGTCTAGGACAAATTACAAACGCACTGTTCGAAGTTGGCGGACAGTATAGAAGAAATATGTAGATGAAATTACTTTCGTTCAATGTGAATGGCGTGCGCGCCGCTGCTGGAAAAACGTTAATAGAAGACTTGCATGCATTGGACTGTGACGTCGTGGGGCTGCAGGAGACAAAGGCGACGCCAGAGCAGGTCAAAGAGGCTTTGGCGGAGTTGAAGGGCTATCATATCTATGCGTTTAGCGCGGAGAAGAAAGGGTATAGCGGAACGGC
>CATAQZ010000056.1 GCA_949487015.1 Flavobacteriales bacterium UBA4585 | reverse complement strand
ATTAATAAGAAAGTCAAAGATTTCGGCGAATACGACCCGACTCTTGATTTAAGTAAATTTCAATTGCCTAAAATTGAGTTGTTGCAGCCCTACGGCGACGGAAAAATAACATTCGATAAAGAAGAAATTGAGGCCAATAAAAATCGAATTGTAGATACTTTAAAGAACTACAATATTGAGATAAAGGAGATCAAAGCAACCATAGGTCCAACCGTTACACTCTATGAGATTGTACCAGCTGCAGGTATTCGCATATCGAAGATCAAAAATCTTGAAGACGATATTGCATTAAGTTTGGCTGCTTTGGGCATTCGAATAATAGCTCCCATTCCGGGGAAAGGAACTATAGGAATAGAAGTTCCAAATGCAAATCCACAAGTGGTGAGTATGCGTCAGGTTATTGCAAGTAAAAAGTTCCAAGAATCTAATATGGAGCTTCCAGTAGCTATGGGGCGTACCATTACTAATGAAAATTTCATTTTCGACTTAGCAAAAATGCCACACCTTCTAATGGCCGGTGCTACTGGACAAGGTAAATCTGTTGGTTTAAATGCCATTTTAACCTCGCTCTTATACAAGAAGCATCCTAGCCAATTAAAATTTGTACTGGTTGATCCAAAAAAAGTAGAATTAACACTGTACAATAAAATTGAGCGCCATTATCTCGCCGTACTTCCGGACACTGATGAAGCTATTATAACTGATACCGCTAAAGTGATTAACACGCTCAATTCATTGTGTATTGAAATGGATAACAGGTATGAGCTCTTGAAGTCTGCAATGGTTAGAAACATTAAAGAATACAATGCTAAATTCATCTCACGGCGCCTAAATCCAGAAGAAGGACATAAATTTTTGCCCTACATCGTTTTGGTGATTGACGAATTTGCGGATCTTATAATGACTGCTGGAAAAGAAGTTGAAATGCCTATAGCTCGATTGGCTCAACTTGCCCGGGCTATTGGTATCCACTTAATCGTAGCAACGCAGCGTCCTTCTGTAAATGTGATTACAGGTATAATCAAAGCAAACTTCCCTGCAAGGGCAGCCTTTAGAGTAACCTCAAAAATAGATTCCCGCACTATTCTTGATGCTGGTGGAGCAGATCAACTCATAGGTAAAGGAGATATGTTATTTTCCCAAGGTTCAGACCTGGTTCGACTTCAATGTGCATTTGTAGATACTCCAGAAGTTGAAGAAATATGTGATTTTATAGGGAATCAGCAGGCATATCCTATGGCATATCAGTTGCCGGAATACGTAGGTGAAGAAGGCGGTGGTGTTGGTGATATAGACCCATCCGACCGTGATACTTTATTTATGGACGCGGCTCGTTTAGTAGTTCAAACGCAACAAGGTTCGACCTCGATGATTCAAAGAAAGTTAAAGTTAGGCTACAACAGAGCGGGTCGTATTGTTGACCAATTGGAAGCTGCAGGTATCCTCGGTCCGTTTGAAGGATCAAAGGCTAGACAAGTTTTAGTACCAGATGAAATCGCTTTGGAACAGAAATTGAAAGGAGATGCGTAAATTCGCCAATATGAAACTATTCGCTTTACTTCTTTTCCCCTTTTTAGTCCAGGCTCAAACGCACAATACTGCAAAGGATTTACTCAACGACGTTTACGAGCATACCCTTACGCTCGAAACACAACATATCGTTTTTACCAATACAATTGGTGCACCCAGCAATGGGGGCATGAAGGAGCGTAAGTCTAAAGGTGAGCTCTTCGCTCTAGGGGAAAAAGTGCGCGTTAAAACGGATGCCTTTGAATTCCTATCTGATGGGTCAAAAGCATATTTAATTTATCCAGAAGATGAAGAAATCGAAACAACAGCTTCAGATGAAGAGACTTCACTTAGTCCAGCGAATATTTTAAAGAATTATCA
This sequence comes from Flavobacteriales bacterium UBA4585, assembly GCA_949487015.1. Classification (GTDB taxonomy): domain Bacteria; phylum Bacteroidota; class Bacteroidia; order Flavobacteriales; family Schleiferiaceae; genus UBA10364. The sequence continues at coordinate 4,781 of CATAQZ010000056.1, read as the reverse complement.
AAGTGGGTATAGCTACAAAATGGCCGGTAAAGCCCAAGAAAAAGGTAAGACCATACAATATGTAGCGCTTCGTCCCGTTGCTAGTGAAGAAGTGAAAGAAATACTCATTGGTATTGACGTAAAAAGCCTGCTATTGGAAAACTATACACAGTACGGAACCAACGGTGTAAAGACGGTCTTTAGTGTTGATTCTTATGAGGTAAATATTCCTTTAGATAAAGAGATGTTCAATATTAATTCAAGTGAATTTGAAGGCTTTTATCGTCTGTAAAAACGAATGAAAAAACTAGACCTGTACGTCTTAAAAAGTTTCATCAGACCATTGATCCCTACGCTAGGCATCATGGTCTTTTTCTTTTTGATGCAAATGGTTTGGAAATATGTAGACGACCTAGCGGGAAAAGGAATCGAATGGTACGTTCTACTCGAACTATTGTTTTACTGGGCAGCCAGCGTAGTCCCATTTGCACTCCCGGTAAGCGTGTTATTCGCTTCGCTTCTAACGTTTGGAAACTTTGGTGAGCATTATGAGCTCGCGGCAATGAAAAGCTCAGGTATTTCTCTTTTTCGAGGCATACGTTCGCTAATTATACTAAATATTGCAATAGCCTTTGGAGCGTTTTATTTTTACAATAACGTGATACCCGTTGCTAATCTAAAAGGTCAAAGCCTCCTAATCAATATTTCTAAGAGTAAGCCCGCATTTCACATTACACCGGGCATCTTTTACAATGGCTTTCAAGGCTACAGCATTAAAATCGGAAGCAAGGAAGGCGAAGGAGAGCAATTGCTTAACGATATCTATATCTATGACCACAAGGAGGCAAAAAAGGGTAATCTGAAAGTATTAACGGCTGCCACTGGAATGATGCGTCCTGTCGCTGATGATCGATACCTAGAAATTGAACTCCATAATGGCGCTACTTACGAGGATATTGATAAGAAATTTCGTGAAGAACGGCAGAAAATGCCTTGGGCAAGAAGCGCCTTCGATACCGCATACCTCCGTTTCCCTTTAACAAATTTCAGCAATGCCGATCTTTATAAGACGCGCCGCAAAGATTTCATGATGATGAATACCCAACAGTTGAAAGAAACTGCAGATACTCTCGCCCTACAAATCACAGAACGTCAGCAAAACTTTACCAAAAATCTGAAGGGAAAATATAAATTCGATTACATCGATGTTGCCAGCGGCGTGGCTATGAATATTGAAAAGGAGAATGTCATGGGCAATTTACTCAGCGGTATGCGACTCAGAGCATCTCAAAATGCCATTCGACTTGCTCGAAGTAATCTCGACTACCTAAAACAGATGGAACGCGAGATGAATTGGCGTAGAGAAACGAGAATACGTCATTACCTCGAATACTACAAGAAATTTGCACTCGGTGCTAGTGTAATGATCATGTTCTTCATTGGTGCTCCTTTAGGGAGTATTATTCGTAAAGGCGGAATCGGCTTACCCTTAGTAATTTCCACAATTGCCTTTTTAATATTTCATATTTTGAATACCACTTTTGAGAAAATGGGTAGAGAGCTTTTAATAGAGCCCGGTGCTGCCATATGGCTACCCTCTTTAATTTTAGCTCCTATCGCACTATGGCTTACTAAAAGTGCTTCAAGCGATACTGCCCTTGTTTCAGGCGAATGGTTTAGTAAAGTCATGGCTCGATTAAACTCAAATAAATCGTAGTGAAGAAGCTTCTCATTCTTTCAAATAAAGTTCCCTATCCTTCTCAAGACGGCAGCTCAATTGCGATGGCAAGACTGCTCGAAGATGTATTAGCGTTACAAACTTTTGAAATCACTTATGGTGCTTTGAATACAAAAAAACACTTTAAAGACTCGAAGGATATTCCTCATGACATCGTGAGAGCCGTCAACATGAAAGTGTTTAATGTCGATACTTCTCCATCGATTTCTTCGGCGTTAAAGAATCTTTTTTTCTCCCGTGCACCTTACCATTCTATTCGATTCTTTGTAAAGCCTATGATAGACTGGTTGCGTAGTTTCGAGAAAGATCAATTCGACTATGTTCTTATAGAAGGTGCCTTTATGGGCGATTACTTAAACGAAGTGCAAAGAGTCGGCCGACATTGCACCTTACGGGCACACAACTTAGAACATATAATTTGGGAAAGAAGCAGTGAAGCAGGTTCGAATCCACTAAAAAATTGGTATTTGACACTTCAAAGTAAGCGATTAAGAAAATTTGAGATTGAATTGGTCAAAAATGTAAATAGCGTTTGGAGCATAAGCCATGAGGATAAAAAGTGGTTTGTGAATTATAATCCCAATACCACGACCATAGCAGTTTCGATACAACCACAAAAAACTATAACTGATTTAGCATCGTTGTCTTGCTTTCACCTCGGCGCATTGGATTGGGAACCTAATTTGCAAGGTCTAGATTGGTTTTTATCCTCGGTATGGCCTTATGTTCTTGAAAAAATCCCAAATGCGACGTTTCATATTGCCGGTAACAATCCACCAAAACACCTCCAAAGTGAGGAAAGAAAAAACTACGTCGTTCATGGCCGAGTACCCGACGCCGAGGAGTTCGCTAAATCTCACGGTATCGCAGTCGTGCCCTTATTAGCAGGTTCTGGTATTCGAATCAAAATGATCATGAATGCTTCCTGGGCTATACCCATGGTGAGTACACGAATTGGTGCTGAAGGACTTTTCAATGAAAGCCGACAAGGCGTATTACTCGCAGATTCCGCGGAAGAGTTTGCTTCTGCCCTTATCGAACTCTTGACGTCTTCAACCAATGCAACAACCCTTGGTATGCAGGCTAATGGGCATATACTTAGTCGTTTTAGCCCCAAATCAATCCAGGAAAATATAGCATCGGCATGGTCAGTTTAGCAGTTCTAATATTCCTACTAGCTATGAGCTTGATCGCTTTAACCTATGTGGTATATCCCGTTTGGCAATTAATCTTTCCAGGAAAGCCCATAGACTTCACCGGTGAATTCACGCCCCCTTCTGTGAGTATTGTTTTTGCTGCCTACAATGAATCATCAATTATTGAGGATAAAATCCGAAGTATTTACCGCACTAACTACCCTATTCATTTAATTTCAGTTTGGATCGGCAGTGACTTAAGTGATGACGGAACTGATGATATCATACGTAATTTACAGAGTGAATTCCCGCAACTTAATCTTCATGTTAACGATACTCGTTCAGGTAAATCAGCGACTATTAACTTATTAGTTGAACGAACTACTGCTGAGGTAATCATTGCTACGGATGCGAACATTTTATTCAAAGAGACCACTATTGAGGAGCTCGTTCGTCCAATCGCACTTCAAAAAACAACAGCCGTTGCAGGTACCCTGGCCTATGAAACACGCGGTGTAACTAATAGCACAGCGACTACTGAGAAAGCTTACTTATCGCTTGAAAATGCCATTCGTCGTGCTGAAAGTAGAAAGCATGGTATTTGCTTCGGAATGGAAGGTGGACTTTATAGTATGAACAAAGCCTTTTGGAAGCCTATTCCTCCTAATACGTTCATGGAAGATTTCTTTCAAACCGTTCAGCTTATTGCACAGGATCAAAAGGTGTTGTTTAATGAAGATGCGATTGGATTAGAAGATGTAAGCACTTCATTACAAGAAGAGTACAAACGAAAGATTCGTATAAGTATCGGAAATTGGCAGAATCTAATTCGATTCTATCCGTTGCTGTTAAAACGTCCCTATCCTTTTGGCTTTCTTTTTTTAATGCATAAAGTACTGCGCTGGTTGACCCCACATCTTTACCTTATCGCCCTTATCGCAGGATTCTTTACTTCGCAATGGTTAATCATAAGTATCCTACTTATTGGTCTTCCCGTTTCACAGTTTATTCTAATGTCCTTCGGATTAGCGACACCTTTAGCGTATTTTTACGCAATGAATGCAGCGCTTTTTATTGGCTTCCTTAGGTATTTGAAAGGAGTGAAATCAAGCGTTTGGCAACCCACTAAGAGAAATCAGCATGAGTCTTAATACCATAGAAGAAGCATTAAAAGATATTGCCATAGGCAAGGTCGTTATTGTCGTTGATGACGAGGACCGTGAAAATGAAGGCGATTTCGTTGCAGCCGCAGAACTGGTCTCCCCCGAAATGATCAATTTCATGGCTACTCAAGGTCGAGGACTAATTTGTACACCTATTTTGAGTGGACGGGCCAATGAACTGGACTTACCTCCTATGGTATCAAACAATACCGATCCGAACAATACAGCCTTCACAGTAAGCATAGACCGTATAGGTGCGGGTTGTACCACTGGAATCAGTGCCTACGATCGTTACATGACCGTAAAAGCATTGGTAGATCCGGCTATAACTCCTGATCAATTAGCAAGGCCTGGGCACATATTTCCCCTTATTGCCAAAGATGGTGGGGTATTACGTCGCGTAGGACACACTGAAGCGGCTGTAGATTTGGCTAGGCTTGCAGGTTTAGCTCCTGCAGGCGTGATTGTCGAGATCATGAATGAAGACGGTACCATGGCCAGACTGCCACAACTCAAAGAAATTGCGATTAAACACAATCTAAAGATTATCTCTATTGAAGACCTTGTCGCCTATCGGATGTCTAAAGAGAGTCTTATTGAACCTGAAGAAAAGGTCCAAATAAGTACCCCGCATGGCGAATTTACGCTTCATGCCTTCGAACAAAAAACGAATCATCAGGTCCATTTAGCACTTACAATGGGTGAATGGGAGCTCGACGATGTCGTTCCGGTTCGAATTCACAGTGCTGGTGTTGCAAATGATAT
>CATAQZ010000055.1 GCA_949487015.1 Flavobacteriales bacterium UBA4585 | reverse complement strand
GGACTTCGGACCAATTCAAAGCAGCATCTTTCGTGAAGCTATACAATGGGTAAAAAACACCACTTCGTGTTCCGCTTTGAATAGGTAAGGCACCTGCTGTATGTGCCACTAGCATATGCTCAGGTAAAGCCTTGCAAACCTGAGAAACACTATGGTCTCCAACACATACGATAACGAGATCCGTTGCACTATGTAAATGAAGATTGCGATCTACGAAATAGGGTGTATGCTGCTCGGATAGCCCATTGAAGAGATGTGTACCCAGGTTTCCCTTGCCCACAATAGCGATATGCAACGGTCCATCACCCATGCATTAGCCTCTTTTCAGACGTTGAACTACAGCAATCACAGTTCCCAGCGCCATTAAAATAGAGCCGATCCACAATAAATTAATCCAAGGGAAAATCACGGCTTTAACAAGAATAAATGGCACTTCTTCCTCTTTGTGCTCACTCGCAATAATTACAGGTCTGTTGGTTTCATAGTTTATCCGATCAAAGCTGAATTTTAAGCCCAATTCTTTGATTTCCGTATCCATGTGCTTCACTTCATTGCCTTCGACTACGTATACGGGCATTACTTTATAGGTACTGTCTTCCATGGTCTTCACGGTAATTCCGGCGCCCAGCACTGCATATTCTAGTTCACCATCCTTATCTGGTGCATCCACGAGTAGAGTATCTAAGGTGACTTGGTATTTTCCGTAGAGGTAGTGGCTCTCGTTTAGGTCGAATTCAATTTCGAATTGGTTTTTCCACTCGTCATCTCCTAATTCCTCTGCCGTCCGCAAGTCCGCATAAGTGACGTGCGTATAAATATCTTTCAGTGCAAAATGCTGTGTCGATGGCTCAGCAACGTTACCCATCCGTTCATTTAGCTGAATGCGGGGTTTCAGTCCAAAAGCCGGTTCTAATTTCCCGTCATTTTCTTCAAAGAAATCCAAGTGGTAGTTCACGAAATGGCCCTCTTCAGATTGTTGTGACCAGCTCACAAAGTACTTGCCCATAGGCACAGTATCACCCATCTCAATAAGTAAGTTCTCATTAGAAGGGAAGTCTTCGTGTATGAAAGTGTCGTTTTGTGATATGATGGATTTGTTCGCATTGGAGACGAGTGATCCTGCGATGATTAGGCCAAAACCTATGTGAGCAACGCTCGATCCTGCGACTGCACTTTGGCCTTTAGCCCAACGCAACCAAAATTCTGCATTAGCAATAATGGCATAACAGCTCGTCCAAAAGAGGAAGATGTACATGGGGTTCCACATATCAAGCGCCGCTGCTCCTGCAAACGCAACTATTGTGGTGAGTAATAAACTAAGAATTTGACGCTTGAAGAAGGATGCCGTTGTGGTTTTACGGTAAGCAAGGAAATGGCCTGCACCCATTAATAATGTGATGATGATGGCAAACGGAACCTGTATGGCATTGTAATGCTCAATGGGATCGTTGAGGACTTTGTTTCGATCGTACAACGTGAAAAGAACACCTTCAGGTCCAAACAGCTTGTTGAAAACAGGGTAAGAAGTGCTTAGTGTGATTTGTAGACCACTAATCAATAAGGTCAATGCACCGATGAACATCCAAAATTCACGGCTGTCCATACGGTCTTCCTTTTCCTTTTTCGGTAGGCCTTTGTAGCGGATAAGTAATAATCCGATCGCGCCGATGGTGAAGAAGAGGAGGTAAATTAATAATTGGCCACTCAAACCTAAATCCACGAAGGCATGCACGGAACTGTCGCCCAATACGCCGGAGCGGGTAAGGAATGTAGAGTACAAAATGAGCAAGAAGGTCAGAATAAGCAAGAAGAGCGCCGAAGGCATTACACCGCCTTTATTGCGTTGAATAAGCAGCAAGTGCGCTCCCGCGGCCATGGTTAACCACGGTACTAATGAGGTGTTTTCCACAGGGTCCCAAGCCCAAAATCCTCCAAAACTCAGTGCTTCATAAGCCCAAGCTCCGCCCATTAAAATGCCCACGCCTAAAATTCCAACGGAGAAAAAGCTCCAGACCAATGCACTGTTGATCCAACTCTTGTAGTCTTTACGCAATAAAGCCGCTATTGCATAACTGAATGGTACTAGCGTAGAGGCAAATCCTAGGAATAACGTAGGTGGATGAATGGTCATCCAGTAGTTTTGAAGCAATGGATTTAATCCAGAACCGTCTGCGAAATTAGGGAACCGTGTAAGGTAGTCGGCAAATTGAGTCCAGGGTAGACCTACATTTTCACTCAATTCACGCACAAGAATAAAGGGGCTGTAGCCGATATGAAGATCACCGATGTAAACGCCTAAAATCATGCTTACTAGAAAAGCTTGTACGGCGGCAAAAACTCCCACCACTGGTCCCTCAAAAGATTTGGCACTGTAGGTTAAAATCCAGCCGAGTACGGCATTCCAGAACATCCACAATAAGAACGACCCTTCTTGACCTTCCCAGAATGCGGAAAATAGATACCGTGACTCAAGGTCCAGCGAAGTGTGCTTCCATACATAGTCGAACTCGAAGTAGTGGTTCGCCATTATAAAGAACAACGTACCTATCAAACCAAACAAGGCGGTAGCGTGGATCCTAAAAGCCAGACGGCCTAAAGTCTTCCATTGCGTACCTTTTTGGTAATAGGCAATAGCAGAGAGTAAAGCAAAAGCAAAAGAAAAGGCCGTCAATCCGCGACCTAATTCTGCTGCCCAAAGGTGTTCACCTATGTAGTTCATAAGAAGTTATTTGTAGATTTTATCGCTATCTACTTCGTTTTGTTCATTGTATTTCGACGGACATTTCATTAGTATTTCGGTGGCAATGAAGGCAGTATCTGCATCATAACCCGTGAGCGTAATTTCTTCAGAGCGCTCAAAATCTTGTGGTTTTGGCTCATAATAGACTATCCGCTGCTTCTTTCCTTGTTTGTCAATGGCACCAAAAGAGAATTGGACCGATTTGGGCTCAAAGGTCATTTCGGCATCTAAATCTAGGAACGCGATGACTGTGGTAGCATCACCTCCTGCTGAAGCAGCTGTGGTAAAATCACTGTAAGTCGCACTATTACCCAATTTTACGAGCGTATACCCAATAAGAACCGCAATAGCAATAATGATAGCCACCTGACTATTTTTCATCCTCAAGCTTTTTAATTTTTCTATCCAAGGAGAATAAATAGGCTCCAAGACCAATGAATATGATAGTGATCACACCAATGACTACGTTCATTTTTTCATTCCCAAACATCACGCTGTCGTTCTGAGCGGCCGCAGCTAAGGGAGAAAGGGCGCTGAATAGGGCAATTTGCTTTTTCATTCTTCTAAAGTTCTAAGTCTATAACGCAAAGAGGCGATCCAAGTTCCCACTAAAATCCATCCAAGAACTGCAGGGTAAAACACGAGACGTAATCTATTGTCTAAATCGTACGAATTAAATCCGGGATTACCTCCGTTTCCCGGGTGTAAGCTATCTGTCATTCTTGGTAAAATACCAATGAAAACAATCATCAT
>CATAQZ010000054.1 GCA_949487015.1 Flavobacteriales bacterium UBA4585 | reverse complement strand
TATCTGTGGTTAGTACGGTCTTTGGGCCGACATATTTAAGGGTTTGAAAAAACACCTCGTTTTGCCCGTAAACGAAAAACAGATAAAGCAAAGCGGGCAGTACTAATACTGCGATTAGCACTGCCCGATTAAAGAAGGATTTATTAGCCATTACCGGAACAAGTATGAACCTTCAGTAAGAAGGATAAACGTCAAGTATGGAATTAAAATCAAGGTCGGTAGGTAAAGGGCATATTTCAGTCCTTTCTTTTCAAATTTCACGTGCATAAAAATCTGCACTATGTAAGCTGCTTTAATAAGGGTAAGTACGATGAACAAGATGTTCAATATAGATGTACCTATGACTTGAGTCAACATAAACTCAGGCTTTACAATACCTAGAGCAACTTCAACACCTGTTATCACTAATAGGATCCAGAATACTTTCCAAATCCACCAAGTTCCATTATGATCTGACATGATAAATACGTTTTAGACGAGATAGAAGAATGTAAATACAAATACCCAAACAAGGTCAACGAAGTGCCAGTATAAACCAACCTTCTCAACCATGCGGTAATGGCCTCGACGCTCGTACGTTCCCAACAATACATTATAGAAAATAACGAAGTTGATTACTACACCTGAGAACACGTGGAATCCGTGGAAACCAGTAATGAAAAAGAAGAAATTAGCGAACTGCTTCTGTCCGTATTCATTGTGAATCATATTTGCACCTTGCACAACATCGCCGGCTTCAAACATAGCTACAGATACTTCATGGGTAAATGCTTCACCTGCCTTACCTGGCTCCATTAGGTACATGCCTTCATTCGATTTCATAGCAGAAAGTACCTCAGCTTTAGTAAAGGTCTCACCGTGATTAGAGGCATGACCCTCTTCCATACCGTGTACTACCTGGCTGAAACTTAAACGCTCGCCCTCTTCATTATAAATGTGAAGAATTTCTTGACGTGCCGTTTCAACAGCACCGCTGTCACCGATAATGAAGTGATACCATTCCCAAGCTTGTGATCCTACGAAGATAAAACCACCTACGATAGTCCATAACATCCAGTTTGTCACAGCCTTGCGATTCATTTTTTCACCCGCATTTACGGCTAAAACCATAGTCACTGAAGACATGATCAAAATGAACGTCATCAACGCTACATAAAGCAACGGTTGATCCCCTTCAAGCCCAGGGAAGTGAGTAAATACATTTTCAGCGATAGGCCATGTGCTTTCAAATTTGAAGCGCATTAAACCATATGCTGTGAGGAAACCTGAGAATGTCAGCGCATCAGAAAGAAGGAAAAACCACATCATTAGTTTTCCGTAACGCGAGCCTAGTGGTCTTGAACCACCGCCCCAATTGTTTTCTTCTTGCGTCATTTCAGCGGATGAAGCCATAACGGTTGGATTAAAATTCTTTGGCAAATTTAACGAATAGCACTTAAAAAGACATACAAATAGAGCCACAATAGGTCGACAAAATGCCAATAAATACTCACAAGTGTAATTCCATGGTAATCAGCAGATGAGTAACGTCCTCTGTATGCGCGAAATAGCACTACTAATAAGGCAATAATTCCACCAGCCACGTGCAAACCGTGGAAAATAAATAATGCATATACCCAAGATCCGGCAGGGTGAGATTGCGCTCCGGCGAAGAAGATATTATTCGCCATCAATTCCGTCCACGCCCCACCTTGAAACCATAAAAAAGCAAAGCCAAGTAGTAAGGTGACCCAAAGCATTGGCTTTATTGCGCTGTCCTTGCCCGCAACAAGCTGTCTTTTGCCCCATATCAAGGCCAGCGAAGAAAGAATAATCACAATCGTGCTATAAATAAACGCTTGAGGTAAGGCAAAGGTCATCCATTGCTCATTCATGACCAGCGTTGTTCTGCTCACTACATATCCAGAGGTAAGTCCAGCGAAAGCCATAATGATACTTCCGATTCCTATCCACAATAAAGGCTTGGCGGCGCGGCGGCGTTGTTCTTGTAATGTTTCCATCTTAAATGAATCGGTCAATTATATAAATGATTTGCATACCTGTTAGATAAGCAATACTACTCAACATAAGTTTACGTGCACGCTTATCATCTGCATCCTTTAGAAGCAAAATCGCGTTATTTAACACCCAATAACCCAATGCACCAACGGCCGCAGCTCCTATCCAACTGAGCTGGAGCTCTCCGGTGATGCCAAAAACCGGTAAAATACCTACCATCATCATCCAAACGGTGTAAATAATAATGTACAACTGTGATGGACGGTCTTTTGCTTTTGACGGTAAAAGGTAATAACCAGCTCTCGCGTAATCGTCATAGGAGAACCATGCGATGGCCCAGAAATGCGGGAATTGCCAGAAAAATTGCTGTGCAAACAACGTACCCGTCTCAATATCAAAATCGTTCCGGGCGGCGACCCAACCCAACATGTAAGGAATAGCACCGGGTATAGCACCAACAAAAACGGCAAGCGGTGTTTTGGCTTTGAGCGGTGTATACACTAACGTATACAAGACCACACTTAGCGCACCGAAATAAGCAGTCATAGGGTTAATGACGTACAACGCCCACAACCCAACAACCAATAAAAATGTTGCAATGAACCACGCTTCTCGCAAGGTAAGTGTGCCTAATGGAAGCGGACGTCCTTTGGTCCTATTCATCAATGCATCTCTATCCTTCTCATAGATTTGATTGTACGCATTCGACGCAGCAACTACAGTGATTCCTCCGAAAATGAGCAAAAGCAATTGAGTCCAACTAAACACTTCCATCCCAAGGAAATATCCTGCAACAGAACTGAATACCACAGAAGTACTCAAGCGGAGTTTTCCTAGACGCAATGCTTCCTTAATTAAGGAGGGTTTTGATGGAGATAGTGTTGTTGTTTCCGACATGGGCGGCAAAGATAAGAACTGACCGCTATCTAGAGGAACTTTAAAGCACGATAAAATGCGGGTTTAATAAGTCCTCCTTATTGTATTCCAAAGGTAGGCGCGTCTCCTTATGCAACATGGCAAATCCAGCAGCCTCAACCACCGCTTGCCCAGCAGCCGTATCCCATTCCATCGTTGGGGCAAATCGAGGATATACATCTGCTAAACCTTCCGCAACCATGCACATTTTCAAAGAAGAACCCTTACTCAGGATGGCTACCTCACCATGCTGTGCACGGTAGGTCGCTAAGAAGGCCTCTGTTTCTTCGTTCATGTGCGAACGCGAGCCTACTGCTGTAAATGGACGGTCCATCGCTACAGGTAACGCAGTAGCACTTTCTAAATGCGCTTCAGTAAATGTAGTTTTCGCATCAATAACCATTTTAATCGCTCCCTCTCCTCTTACTCCTAAATACAACTCGCCAGTTACAGGAACATAAACCACTCCAAGGATGGGACGACCGGATTCCACTAAAGCCACATTTACTGTGAACTCACCATTGCGTTTAATAAACTCTTTTGTTCCGTCTAAAGGATCAACAATCCAAAGCGTGGACCAATGCCTTCTTTCATCATATGACAAATGCTTGCCTTCCTCACTAAGAACGGGATGCTCCGATGTCTCGAGCCACTTCATGATTGCCGTATTACTGCGTAAATCTGCCTGAGTAAGTGGACTCTCATCACCTTTCAACTCCACTTCTGTGGTTTCATTTTGGTATACTTCGAGTATAGCAGCACCGCCATCAAGTGAGGCCTGAATTGCGATACGAGCTTCAGTCGTAAGTTCAAATGGTTGCATAGATGTAATGATTGAATTCAGAAATTGTGAGGTATAGAAATGCCCGAACCTTGAGGTCCGGGCATTTTTTATTGTCTTTGATTCTTTGTTTACTGCAAGCGTGCGTTGATCGGAACTGTGTACTGCATACGAACAGGCTTTCCGCGTTGCTTCGCCGGTATAAACTTTGGTAAAAGCTTGATTACTCGAATAGCTTCATCATCGATAAGTTTATCAACACCACGTGC
>CATAQZ010000053.1 GCA_949487015.1 Flavobacteriales bacterium UBA4585 | reverse complement strand
AGACGGTCATTGACCGCTCTTCCTAGACCATTTTCAGGCAATAAGTGCGCAAATATTTGAGTTACTTGCATACTGCCTAAAACACGTAAACCTTTAAAAAGATTCGTCGCTGCCTCTGTATCAGAGCGTCGCTCACTTAAATTGAAGCCCGCGCCGTGGGTGATGGTTTCACCCCAATAAAGTATTCCTATGGCATCAGCATCCACCAACTGTAAAGCAGCCAACAATGCTTCTCTATCATTAAATAACTGAACAGGAATCCCGGGGTTGTAGTGTGAGGTGAGCATTCCAGGGGCATTTGGATTTGAAGAACTTAACTGTGTAGCAATCGGACCCAGGACACGTTCCAATTGTTCCAACGCCATTCCGCCTAAGCGCAATACCTTAGGTACACCACTACTCATATCGACTATGGTACTTTCAATACCGACACTACATGGACCACCATCGACAACGCCTGAAATCAAGTTGCCTAACTGGTCTAGTACATGCTGGGCTGTAGTTGGAGAAGCAAAACCAAACGGATTCGCACTTGGCGCAGCGATATAAAGTCCACTAGAATGCAGTACCTCAAGCATCACAGGGTGTGCGGGAATTCGAACTGCCACAGTGGAATGTCCGCTCGTTACTAAATCTGGAATCGTATTCTTTTTCGGCAAAACTACCGTTAATGGACCCGGACTAAAAGCGAGGAAAAGCTGCTCAGCTGCTTCAGATAATTCCGCTATGTCTCTAACTGCAGCCAAAGTAGGCACGTGAACAATCAGCGGATCAAAACGGGGTCTATTCTTAGCTTTAAATACTTGAGCCACTGCCGACTCGTTGGTAGCATCTGCGCCTAAACCATAAACCGTTTCCGTGGGTAAACCCAAGATCTGCCCATCTAGTAGCGCATTTACGGCTTCTGCAACTGAAAGTACCTTACCCATAGCATCAAGGAATATGCATGTATTTATGTGTCTGTAAGCTCACCTTCCATTTTGGATTAGTCATCACATAATCTACAATAAATGGCATCATTTCTTCGCGCTTACTCCATTCAGGTTGTAAAAACAATTGGCAACCGACGTGCATTTTAGCGGCATGCTCCTCTGCCCATTTAAAGTCGTTTTGATTGTAGATAATGACCTTCAATTCATGAGCAGCATCGTAGTACGACTCCTTCGGTTGAGCGGTCTTCTTAGGACTTAAACAGATCCAGTCCCAATCTCCCGTCAGCCTGTAGGCACCGGAAGTTTCTACAAATACCTGCATACCTTCCGCTTTCAAGGAGGAAACTAACGGCTCCATATTCCAAGTTAATGGTTCACCTCCTGTGACCACTACGGTTGAACTGTATTTCTTTGCATTTGCTACAATAGCCGCAATAGGCGTTGGCGGATGACTATCGGGGTTCCAACTTTCCTTAACATCGCACCAATGGCAACCTACATCACAGCCACCGATTCGTATAAAATAAGCAGCCTTTCCGGTATGAAATCCTTCTCCTTGTATGGTATAAAACTCTTCCATTAATGGAACGACTAACCCGTCTCTTATGTCGGATTGCTGGTAACTCGATGACGTTTGAATATCTTTCACTTAGTCTCCTAACTCCGTTACCTTCATCGTATTCATCATCAAAGCAGCACGAGTCATTGGCCCCACACCTCCTGGCACAGGTGTAATGAAACTGCATTTAGGCGCCACCGCGTCATAGTCCACATCACCAAGCAACCTAAAGCCGCTTTTCTTGGTGCTATCGTCTACTCGGGTGATGCCCACATCAATAACACATGCGCCCTCTTTAACCATATCGGCGGTTACAAATCCCGGACGCCCTAAGGCTGCAACGACAATATCTGCATTTCGACAAATTTCTTCAAGGTTACGCGTACGACTATGGCAAAGCGTCACCGTACAATTTCCAGGATAATTATGCTGACTCAGCAAAATGGACATCGGCGAACCTACGATATGTGAGCGGCCTATTACGACACAATTTTTCCCTTCAGTAGGAACTTCATATCGACGCAACAATTCAACGATCCCTTGCGGCGTGGCTGGAATGTAAGTGGGAAGATTCAAAGTCATCTTGCCGACATTTTGTGGATGAAATCCGTCTACATCTTTCTTCGGATCAACAGCTAATAAAACCTTGGTTTCATCAATATGCTTAGGCAATGGCAATTGTACAATATAGCCGTCAATATCCTCGTCATTATTGAGTTTTCCAATGGCCTTCAAAAGCTCAGCCTCAGTAGTTTCTGAAGGAAGCTTAATCAACGTTGAACCGAATCCAACCTCTTCACAATCACGTACTTTAGCATTTACATAGGTTCGTGAAGCTCCGTCCTCTCCTACTAAAATTGCAGCGAGATGAGGGATTTTTTTGCCTTGTGCCTTTAACTCTTTGACCTTTAGAGCCAATTCTTGTCTGATTTTGGCTGAGGTTACTTTTCCGTCTAAAACTACCATAGCATACTTTTTAGCGCATACCGCGCATCATGTTCATCATTCCGCGTTTACCGCCACCACTTTGCATCATTTTCATGACTTTGCGCATGTCTGTAAACTGCTTTAAAAGGTTATTTACATCCTGTACAGTGCGTCCAGAACCCGATGCGATACGTTTCCTACGCGATCCATTAATGGTATCCGGCTGCTGTCGTTCGGTAGGCGTCATAGAATTAATCATTGCTTCAATATGCTTGAAGGCATCATCATCGATATCTACATCTTTTAAAGCCTTGCCCATACCTGGAATCATCCCCATTAAATCCTTCATGTTCCCCATCTTCTTGATCTGCTGGATTTGCTCCATAAAATCATCGAAACCGAAGGCATCCTGAGAGATTTTCTTGCTCATTTTCCGAGCACTCTCTTCATCAAATTGTTCCTGTGCTTTTTCAACAAGACTCACCACATCCCCCATGCCTAAGATGCGGTCTGCCATACGGTCAGGATGGAAGACGTCTAATGCTTCCATTTTCTCACCCGTACCAATAAACTTAATGGGTTTATTGACAACAGATTTAATAGTCAATGCTGCACCACCTCTAGTATCACCGTCGAGTTTGGTTAGAATAACACCTTCAAAATCTAAAACATCGTTAAATGCTTTCGCCGTATTTACAGCATCTTGACCCGTCATCGCATCCACTACAAACAGCGTTTCTTGAGGAGCTACAGCTTTGTGTATACGACCTATTTCGTCCATCATCGCGGCATCCACAGCCAAACGACCCGCCGTATCCACAATGACCGTGTTGAAACCTTTGCTTTTCGCGTGCTTCACTGCATTCTCGGCAATGGTCACAGGATCTTGATTTCCTACTTCAGCATAAACTTCAATACCAAGCTGTTCACCCAATACCTGCAATTGATTGATTGCGGCTGGTCTATAGACATCACAGGCTACCAATAAAGGCTTGCGTGATTTCTTACGCAGTAAATAATTGGCCAATTTCGCACTATGCGTAGTTTTTCCAGAACCCTGAAGACCCGCCATAAGTATGATAGATGGCGTTGACGTGAGGTCCAAACTTTCTGCCTGTCCACCCATCAGTTCAGCCATCTCATCGCGAACGATCTTCACCATAGCTTGACCTGGCTTAACTGCAGTGATAACGCCTTGTCCTATGGCTTTTGCCTTGACGGAATTGGTAAAGTCCTTGGCAATTTTAAAACTGACATCAGCCTCAACGAGCGCGCGACGAATCTGCTTTACGCTATCCGCGATGTTTAATTCAGTTATTTTATGATTCCCTTTGAGTATGTCAAAGGCACCTTCTAAACGGTCACTTAAACTTTCAAACATGGGCTTAAACGTTTGGTATATTTTCTAAAGTCGCTAAAAAGAAGCGCCAACTCTTCTGTACAGAACTGATTTGACATTTTTCATCAGGCGAATGCGCACCACGAATATTTGGGCCGAAAGAAATCAATTCCATTTCCGGATAATTGGTTCCTAAGATTCCACATTCTAAGCCTGCATGGCACGCTTGAATTTTCGGTTCGGCATTGAAAAGATCACGGTACAACCCGCTCATGGTGGTTAAAATGTTGCTTTTAGGATTAGGTGCCCAACCCGGATAATCGCCGCTCAAATCAACGGCACATCCTGCAGTTTCAAAGATCCGCTGTATTCCACGTGCTAAATCCATCTTCTCAGTCTCAACTGCACTGCGCGTAAGACACATTACAGTAAAATCACCGTCCTTCAAAGCTACTCGAGCAAGGTTATTCGAGGTTTGAACTAAGCCTGCAATGTCTGGAGACATGCGATAAATCCCGTTTGGACAAGCATATATTGCACTTATGATGGACTGGCTTGCTGCTAAAGAAAGAGCCTTCTCGGGTCGGTTTATAGATTCGCAACTAATTTCGATATCGGCGTCGGTGGTGGCGTGTTCGCCTACGAACTCTTCACCAACCTCAGTAATCACTGCTTCAAACGCCTCTTCAGACCCGTGCCATAAGACGTGAGCAACACTCTCTCTTGGAATAGCATTTCGTAGACTCCCGCCATCCAAAGCGACCAATTGGACCCCACTTCCCAAACGATCGAGCAAACGATTCATGAGCTTATTCGCATTACCTAAGCCCTTATGTATATCCATACCACTGTGGCCTCCATTCAGTCCCTTAATGGTAATTTCGTACGCTGAAGCCGTATTTTCTGTAGGCACCATCTCAAAAGAACGCGTCGCAGTAACATCTATACCTCCTGCACATCCAATGGTCAGTTCATCGTCATCTTCTGTATCGATATTCAAAAGAATCTTGCCGTTTAGCATTCCGCCCTTGAGCTCTAATGCACCGGTCATTCCAGTTTCCTCATCGATCGTAAAAAGAGCATCAATAGCTGGATGCGCTATGGTATCCGACGACAAAACCGCCATGATGAAGGCTACACCCATCCCGTTATCTGCTCCAAGTGTGGTGCCTTGTGCCTTTACCCAATCTCCATCGACTAACATCTTAATACCTTCTGCATCAAAGTCAAAAGTGGTGTCGTTATTCTTTTGGTGAACCATGTCGAGGTGCGCCTGTAAGACCACCGCTGTCCTATTTTCCATACCAGGAGAGGCCGGTTTCCGAATAAAAACGTTACCGATGTGATCCACTTCAGTAGGTAGGTTCAAACTGTGCCCGAAATCCACCATGAATTGAATAACACGCTCTTCTTTTTTCGACGGTCGGGGTACTGCATTTAAATCTGCAAAGTGATTCCAAACGGCGTTTGGTGCTAAGGCTCTTACTTCTTTACTCATCTTACATTCTATTTGGCACTTGGATACCCAAGCAATTCATCGAAGCCTTGATTACTTCGCCTACTTTCTTACTCAACAACAAACGAAAGGCAATGCTTTGTTCGGTTTCTGCCTTCAAAATGCTGTTGTTTTGATAAAATCCATTGTATTTCTTCACCAATTCATAAGTGTAATTTGCCAAGACAGCCGGAGAAAAGTTTCTCGCCGCTTGGTCCATTACTTCTGGGAATTGCAATAATGCTTTGATAACTACCGTTTCATCTTCATTCAGCGTTAACGCAGTCCAATCTACACCGGCTCCTTGTGGAGCCTTGCGCTGAAGGCTTTGAATACGCGCATATGCATATTGAATAAATGGACCGGTATGCCCATTAAAATCTATACTTTCGGCTGGATTGAACAACATGCGCTTTTTAGGATCCACTTTTAAGATAAAGTATTTCAGTGCACCCAAGCCCAGTGCTGTAAAGAGTTCTTGTTGTTCTGCCTCTTCGAGTCCGTCCAATTTGCCGAGTTCTTTCGAAATAGCTTCAGCATCTGCCACCATTCCATCGATCAAATCATCGGCATCCACTACGGTACCTTCTCTACTTTTCATTTTACCAGAAGGAAGATCAACCATTCCATAGCTTAAATGATGAAGTTGCTCTGCCCATGCATAACCCAATTTCGACAGTATCAAAAAGAGTACTTTAAAATGGTAGTCCTGCTCATTGCCCACCACATAAGTCATTCCCTTTGCCTCAAAATCTTTGAAACGTTGAATGGCCGTACCGATGTCCTGGGTCATGTAAACGCTAGTTCCATCGCTTCGAAGGACCAATTTGTGATCTAAACCATCACTCTCAAGATCAATCCAAACGGAGCCATCTTCCTTCTTATAAAAAACGCCAGATTCGAGTCCTTTGGTGACATCGTCCTTACCAAGAACATAGGTTTGGCTTTCGTAATAATTCTTATCAAAGTTTACTCCCAATTTGGCGTAGGTAGTATTGAAACCGTTATACACCCAATCATTCATGGTTTTCCAAAGTGCCACTACACCGGCATCTCCTTCCTCCCATTTCAAAAGCATCTGTTGTGCTTTCAAAAGTGAAGGCGCTTGTTTTTTAGCTTCCTCCTCGGTTTTGCCCTCGGCAATTAACGCTTTGATTTCTTCTTTGTAAACCTGGTCAAATTTAACATAGTACTTACCCACCAAATGGTCCCCTTTTAATTCTGAGGAATCCGGAGTTTCGCCATTTCCATATTCTTGCCAGGCCAACATGGACTTACAAATATGTATGCCACGGTCATTGATGATCTGAACCTTAGTAACGGCAACACCATTTGCTTTTAAAATCTCAGCAACCGAATAGCCTAAAAGATTGTTCCGGATGTGCCCCAGGTGCAGCGGTTTATTTGTATTGGGTGAACTGTATTCTACAATGTATGCACCTTTCGACCCGGGTGCTGGAAGACCAAAGTTTGGGTCAGTAGAAAAAGTTTTGAATTGGTCCACATATACACCGCGGTCTAAACTCAGGTTCAAGAAACCTTTAACTACGTTGAAGCCGGCTATTGCTTGCATGTCTAGAAGCTTTGCCCCTATTTCTTCCGCAACTTCTTCAGGTTTCTTTTTAGCGGCACGAACGAACGGGAAAACCACCAGTGTTAGGTCTCCATCAAATTCTTTACGGGTTTCTTGAAGCTCGGGCTGTACCTGAACGGCATAGAGCGCATTAAGGGCTGTACTAATGTTTTGTTCTAAACTCATTTATGCCGTTTTTGTCAAATATATTTCGGCCAACATGCAACGTGCACTACCTCCACCGAGGGTTTCTATAGTATGCAAATCACTGTGAAGGATGGTGTGGTACTGGGATATAAAATCAATCTGCTCTGAAGTAAGTGCGCGGTAGGCACTTGAACTCATTACTAAAATTAATTGGTCAGCGGTCCCCTTCACGAGCAACATGTTACCGGCAAAATTACTCTTTTGTGCCACGCTGATCTCCAAAATCTGTTTACCACTCTTAAGAATGGCATCCGCTACAGCAGCGCGTTCATTGGAATCGTATATGGTATCCAAACAAACCAGCACATAGGCATCCGTTACGCACATCATAACATTGGTGTGGTAAATCTGACCCGGTCCTTCAGGCGTCTCTTGATAGGCTGTAAATACTACCGGCGTGTACTTAAATTCCGCACAAAACGCCCGAAACAATCCTTCATCAGCCCGCTGCGATCGAGCGAGGTAGGCAATTTTCGAATCGTGATCGAGCACCATAGAACCTGTGCCTTCGAGGTAGCGTTCTTCGTACTCTGAAGCGGTATAATCTATGGTCGTACCGACCTCATAACCGCGACGCTCGAGCTCTTCAAAGATATCAGACCGGCGCTCTAGTCGCCTGTTTTCAGCCTTCATTGGATACAAAACGATGCGGCCATCGTCGTGCATACTAATCCAATTGTTTGGAAAAATACTGTCCGGCGTGTGAGGCACCAACGTATCATCTAAAACTTCAACTCGAACACCTTTTGCACGCAGATTTCTTACGAATCCATCAAATTCATCACGGGCCAATTCCTGCGCATTTTGTTCGCTTGT
>CATAQZ010000052.1 GCA_949487015.1 Flavobacteriales bacterium UBA4585 | reverse complement strand
GGCCTCGTATATACTGGCGGTGCTAAAAGATCATCCTGAAAACTATCCGTAAGCGCTGAAGTTTCGTCGTTAAGAACGCCAGGCAGCAGGCGTATAACTGCGTCTGAAATTACGGCTGCAGCAAGCTCTCCTCCGCTTAAGACGTAGTCGCCAATACTATATTCGTGCGTGATCCAGTGGTCGCGAACCCGCTGATCTATGCCTTTGTAGTGCCCGCAAATGATGATCATGTCCCCTAATAAACTCAATGCATTCGCGTCTTGCTGATCGAATCGCTTTCCGTCGGGTGTCATATACAACACCGCATCGTAGTTGCGTTCTTTCTGCAATGCCTCAATGCATTCCACAAGAGGTTCACATTGCATTACCATACCTGCACCGCCGCCGTATTGATAATCATCTACCTGTTTGTGTTTACCGGCGCCAAAATCACGTAACTGTTGCACATGGACTTCTGCGAGGCCTTTATCTTTTGCGCGCTTCAAAATGCTGTGCGCGAAGGGACCTTCTAATAATTCTGGTAAAACGGTGATGATATCAATGCGCACCTTAGTTCTTTTTAAGACCAATTTCGACCAGACGCTCGTCTAAATAATCACCTGCAGTGATATCGTCAAAAGCTTTTGGTCGAGCTTCGCTGATACATTGTGCCAATGCATTCAGAGGCATTTTTCCAACCGGATGTAAGAAGAAGGGGATGCTGTATCTAGGTTCAGACCATTTTTCTTTAGGC
Source organism: Flavobacteriales bacterium UBA4585 (assembly GCA_949487015.1). GTDB lineage: Bacteria > Bacteroidota > Bacteroidia > Flavobacteriales > Schleiferiaceae > UBA10364. Next base: position 1,253 of record CATAQZ010000052.1, on the reverse strand, counting down.
GGATTTACCACACGGTGCGTAGTAGACTTCAAATAGCCGTTCGTCAAACGTTGAAGCATATCTCCTACATTCACGACTAAAGACCCGGGGATGGCCGTAATGCCCACCCATTGCCCTTGTTTGTTGAGCACTTCCAGACCCTCTGCACTGGCGCCCATAAGTAGTGTAATAAGATTAATATCCTCATGTTGTCCAGCGCGTACGCTGTCGCCTGGGTCTGAAGTAATGGGAGGATAATGAATGGCGCGAATGATACTGTTTCCGCCTTTTACCCAAGGTTCAAAATAGTCTGCATCCAATTCTAAATACGTTGCAATTGCACTGAGTAACTCCATTCCTATGCGCTCCAATTGCTGGTAGGCAATTACAAAAGTGGGGGCGAGTTCAGGACGTTCGTTCACAGATATATTATCGTGGTATTCCGGGCCGTTGTATGCCGGTACTGGCTGGCCTACTTGCCAAAATTCTTTGAGATCTGCTGCTTCAATCCCTTTTGCATGTTCTCTACCAAAACTGGTATAACCGCGCTGACCGGCCAATTTTTCAAGCTCATACTTTTTTTTCGTTTCCGTATCTAATGCAAAAAATGCAGCCACTTCATTGTACAATTGGGATTGCATGGCATCGCTAAAACCATGATTCTTAATGGTTACGAATCCGATATCGGTGTAGGCTTTTCCTAAATCTGCGGCAAAAGCCTTTTTGTCGGCAGTTGATCCGCTCGTCCAATGGGATAAATCTAAATTTGGAATGAGTGACATACGGTCTGTAAATAGGTTATATCTAACAAAAATAACTACCTTTTCGCAGTCGTTCGAATGGAACTTAATGACAGCCACAGAAGTTATGAACCACCCTTTACCGCCTGAACTCCTTCAGGATTTCCTGCAAACCCGCGCCATTGAAGAGAAAATGCTCATTTACCTTCGACAAGGTAAGATCTCAAAGTGGTTCAGTTCCTTTGGTCAGGAGGCCATTTCAGTAGCTGCCGTACACGCCTTAAAAACGGATGAATACATCTGTACGATGCACCGAAATCTGGGTGTTTTTGTAGCGCGTGAGGTAGCATTAAAACGTTTATTTGCACAGTTTCAAGGAAAACCGGAAGGTTTTACAAAGGGACGCGATCGCAGCTTTCACTTTGGAAGTCAAGCGCACCACATCGTTGGAATGATTTCACATTTGGGCGCCCAGTTGGGGTTGGCGTGTGGTTTGGCCTTGCGCGAACAGCAGTTGGGCACAGGTAAATGTGT
>CATAQZ010000051.1 GCA_949487015.1 Flavobacteriales bacterium UBA4585 | reverse complement strand
AATTAACGCGCAAATAATACATCATAATTAGGTATAGAAATATTTAGTAATTTTATAGCCTAATTAAAAACACACACAAATGAAGCCAAAAGGAGTAGTGGATTACATCCGTGCAAACCAAAACAACAACAAAACCTTAAAGTCTTTATTCGCATCACAGTTTCTAGGAAAGTTTTCTGAAGAAGAATTGGTAGGATTGAAGAAATCGATCGAAAAGGAAATCAAAACGCGTCAGCAATCTGTCGTTGACGAAAAAATCGCCTTTTTACAGTCGTTGGGTTACAAGGTTGAAAAATAAACTTAGGCTCTTTACTTCATTAAAAAACCCCGCGCCATCGGCGCGGGGTTTTTTGTGCAAAAAATTGCGGTCGTTTTTAGTCTCTCCCGAGCATACTTAGGTAGTAAGCGAGCTGGGTCATGGATGCCAAAGCGGCAACTAAATAGGTTCGTGCTGCCCATTTAAGCGCATCGCCAGCCTTATCGTGTTCTGCCGTTGTTATGGTACCCGAAGTGGTTAGCCAAGCCAATGCGCGGTTTGAAGCATCATATTCTACAGGCAAGGTGATCACAGTAACGAAAGTGATTGTTGCTTGTGCTGCAATGAGCACATAGATGATGGTATTCATCCCAAAGAGGTGTAAAAAGCTCATTCCAAAAAGCATGGAGATGATCACGATATTCATGATTCGTCCGCTCAGGTTTGCTACGGGTACTAATTGCGAGCGAAGATTGAGCCATTTATAACCGACGGCATGTTGTACGGCATGTCCAACCTCATGTGCTGCCACAGCTGCTGCACTTACACTACGTCCGCTGTAAACTTCTGGACTAAGGTTAACCGATTTGTCCAAAGGATTGTAATGGTCGGTTAATTTGCCAGGAACACTTTGAATCTTCACGTCATGTATGCCGTGGTCTTCAAGCATTTTCTGTGCGATTTCAGCACCACTCATTCCATTGCTCAACGCTTCTTTGGCGTATTGCTTAAATTTTGATTTTAATCGGGATTGAACGGCGAAGCCAACCACGATGAAGAAAATGATTAATAATAAAAACATAGTACTGTTATAAAGTTGTTTGCAATCTAAACGTTCAAATTCTATGCCTTGCTCCTTATAGTGCGTAAATTTGGCAGAGACACTTCAATAGTATGACAAAAAAGCCACTAATCCTCGTAACGAATGACGATAGTATCGTTGCGCCTGGAATTCGAACCTTAATAGAAATTGCCAACGAATTTGGCGAAGTATATGTAGTGGCACCGGACGGTCCGCAAAGCGGAAAGGGTCATGCGATCACGCTCGATCAAAGTCTACGCTGTACGGAAGTACCGTCAGATGGCCCCCAGAAAGAATTTAAGGTCAGCGGTACTCCTGCCGACTGTGTTAAAATGGCCATAAATGTGGTGATGCCAAGACGTCCGGATTTAATTTTAAGTGGAATTAACCACGGATCAAACGCTAGTGTTAATGTTATTTATTCAGGTACCATGAGTGCCGCGGTCGAAGGAGCATTGGAGCGCGTACAAGCGATCGGTTTTAGTCTTTGTGAGTTTTCCTGGGAGGCATCTTTTGAGGCGGCTAAACCTTATGTACGCAAAGTCATTCAGGCAACGTTAGAGAATGGACTACCGAGCGGTGTATGTTTGAATGTAAATATTCCCGAAAACGATAAAGCGCCCTACAAAGGCATGCGCGTATGTCGTCAAGCCATCGGGAACTGGGTGGAAGAGTTTGATGCGCGTATTGATCCCTTCGGTAGACCGTACTATTGGCTTACAGGTAAATATGAAAACTACGATCACGGAGACGACACTGATATTGCAGCCCTAGAAGGGGGGTACATTAGTATTGTTCCTATTACGGTTGATCTGACAGCTCATCATGCTGTTGCTACACTAAACCAGTGGAATTTTGAGAAATAGAAAAATAGATTTTATAGCCGGCCTACTTGTAGGGCTTGGAGCGCCTTTATTTTCCATTGCAGTCGCCCTTGAGGCTTTTCCTGTGCTGCAGGATGTAGGCGATGTTACTAATCCCGCATGGCGACTGGTCACAATGCGTGCCATCAGTTTCGGTACCATTATCAATGCAATATTGTTTTTTACTGCGCTTAATTTTGAGCGCGAACGTGTGGCTCGCGGAATTCTGACTTCTTGTGTGCCTAGCGTGATCGCTGTTATATATTTCCAATTCATCCTGTAATGTCACTATTCTGGATCGCAGGAGAGCCTTCGGGCGATGTACAGGCTGCAGCTGTTGCGGAGTATATTTCTGCGCATCATCCAGATGTTCAACAGTGGGGTTGGGGTGGCCAATTCTTAGGGAATGCCGGGGTAACGCTTCTTAAAGATGTTACAAAAAAGCCCTTCATGGGTTTTATTGAAGTCGTGGTTCGTGCCCGAAGTATTTACAAGTCTTTTGCTGCCGTTAAAAAGCAAATCTTGTCAACTGGTGCTACAACGGTGGTGCTTGTGGATTATCCTGGATTTAATTTGCGCATGGCAAAATGGGCGAAAGCGCAGGGCTTGCGTGTGGTCTATTACATACCTCCAAAGGTTTGGGCATGGAAATCCGGCCGAGCACAAATTTTAAAGGAGCAATGCGATTCGATTCTTGGCATCCTTCCTTTTGAACAAAAGTGGTATGCTGAGAGAGACATCGATTATACCTACGTTGGAAATCCGTTAGCGCAGAAGTACATTGGAGTTAACGCATACGCAGCTCAAGGGCCCATTGCTCTTTTGCCTGGGTCTCGTTCACAAGAAATTGCACGATTATTACCAGAATTTATAGCTGTTGCGCGCGCTATGCCCAAGAAAGCATTCGTGTTAATTCGCCCGGAAAGTGCAGTTCCAGTCTGGCCTAATCTTGAGATCCCTGAGAACATCAAGTTATTTACGGGTGAATTAAAGAACGGAATGGAGCATTGTTCGGCGGCTTTAGTTTGTAGTGGAACCGCTACGTTAGAGGTTGCACTTATGGGTGTGCCGCAATTGGTCGTATATCGTGCAAATCCTTTATCACTTGCCATTGCAAAGCGATTTGTGAAAATTCGCTACATCTCCCTGCCTAACCTGATTCTGAATGCTGGCGCTTTACCTGAATTATTACAGGAGGACGCTCGATCCGAAGCACTGGTAGAACGATTAAGTGACTTACTTGCTGATCCTTCAGATCAATTGGTTGCTTACACTAACCTCCTCCAGGTATTAGAGCAAAAGGATCCTGCAGCCACTGCCGCCGGTCATATTTTAACGATATCTTCGGAAGTATGAAACGCCGATTCCTTGCACTTATCGTAACGCTGATTTTCGCCATTCAATTGAGTGGTCAAACAACTCCGCGTGTGCTGATATTCGCCGAACACGAATACAGTCGCCTGCAAATCAAAGTCAAGGGCGGTTCGTATACATTAACAGCGTACACCCCAGATTCCGTTTTTACGATGGATTATGGACCTGACGACGTCCATCCCTTGTACACGTTTCGTGGAGATTTGCGATTGAACAGAGCGGGATGCGATTCTATTCGAATCACTACAAATGACACATTCGTAGTGCGGGTTTTACGAGGGAAGAATTGGACCGCAGAGCGTCCCTATTTAGGCGATTTTATCCTGCGTCCTAACCTCATTTATCTTGAAGGTATCGTTCGCACACCTATCGAACCGTACATTGCCGGAGTGGTGGAAGCCGAAGGAGGTTCATCCTCAACAGCAGAAGCGTATTACAAGGCGCAAGCCGTTCTTGCTCGGACCTGGCTTATAACCAATTTCAAAAAGCATGTTTCAGACGGTTTTCACATAAAAGACGATCAAAGTTCTCAAGCATTTAAGGGTTTACCTCACAGTAAAAACGCAACTACCATAGCAAGAGCCTGTGCCTCTTTAGGCGATACGGTTGCTTTGTATAATGGTGCTCCCATCATAGGTTTTTACCACAGTAATTCCGGTGGTTACACCGCTTTGCCGGAAGAGGTATGGTCAAAGGCATTGCCCTATTGCCGTGTCGTTCTTGATCCTTTCTCAAAAAAAGGGTCGAAATCAACATGGGAGAAAACCTATTCGTGGGAAGAGTGGCAGAAGTATTGGTCACGCTCTATTGATTGGTCAGTGTCCGATTGGACTGCATTTTTCAATCAGCTACCTGATACGCGAAATACACAATGGACGTTGGGTACTCAAACGTTTAAAATGGAAACGGTTCGTAGAGATTTTAAATGGCGTAGCGCATATGTTCTTCCCGAGGCAACTGCTGAAGGCGTTGTGGTCCATGGCTATGGCTTTGGCCACGGCGTTGGAATGGCACAACAAGGCGCTATGATGATGGGACGCGCTGGATTTGATTGGAAGGAAATCCTGGACTTTTATTTCAAAGATCTAGAATTTGAATCTGTTGAAAACCTCTAATTCCTCACAATTTTAGGAAAGCTGCGCGGCCATGGTCCAATTTATTGGGATGGTTTTTCGTTCAACAGCAGTTTTATGCATCGCTTCAAGCTTGACCTCAATGTATCGCCTAGATCTAATGCTGGTCTTCGTTGTGGCTTTTGGTATTGTGCCATGGCGTTCCTTTTGGTCTGATGTGGGCGCAGTAGTATGGACCATAACAGTATTAGTGGGTGCGTATGTCTTTGTTGATTGGCGCTATTGGTATCCCAGTCCGGAAATTGGTGGATTAATAGAGCCTGTTGCGGCGTCTCTTCGTATGTTTTTGCAAAACCGTATTGATCAGGTCGCAACCGGTGTGCTTCACGGTTTTTTATACGGCGTTTTATTAGGCGATCGTAGTGAGTTAACCCCTGTTTTTCAAGACGGATTTCGCAGCCTTGGCATCGCTCACATGCTGGCTGTTAGCGGTTTCCACGTAGGTTTTTGGGTGGTCTTAGGAAGGCCGTTGAAATGGATTTTCAGGCTTCGTAAGGTGCGATTATTCTATGTGCTTTTTATGGGAGCATTCCTATGCCTTTATGCCGTAGTGGTTGGAGCGGGGCCTTCAGTAATTCGCGCTGTTGGGACCTTTTGTTTTGCTGCCTTTGCCTTGCAAATGGATTGGCGTATAGCACCATTGCATTGGCCTTTACTCATTGCGTGGATAATGTGGTGGTTCGATCCAGAGGTGGTCCAACGCATTGGATTTCAACTGAGTTTTAGCGCGGTATGTGGTATTTTAATAGGCCTGAACGGTCTTCCTGCCGGCGAATTTCTACAATCCTGGCAACGGGAATCTCTCCAAGGTACGAAGCTGAGTTTTTTAGTGCCCGTTCAAGTTTCGCTATCGGCCTGGACGGCTACTTTACCTTTAGTCATGTACCATTTCGCAGGTGCAAGTCCGTATTTTTTGATAGGCAACCTTTTGATTGTTCCTTTTTTTGTGGCGTATATCTGGTCTGCGCTATTCGCAGTTCTGTTTGCTCCACTGCTTCCTTCTAAGGTTTTAGAAGTTTGGAACAGCAGCTTCGAATGGTGGGTAGATTGGGTGCTGAAATTAGCAGAAGGAATTAGCCAGCAAGGGCTTCTTGAATTTTTTTCTCAAGCGTATTTGCAGTGAGTTTTTCAAATGTTCCGTTGTAAAAGATGTGCATGTTTCCATTCTCTTCACTCACTGTAATGGCAACGGCATCTGTACGCTCCGAAATACCGGCAGCAGCGCGGTGACGCAAGCCAAATTGTGATGGTAGATCGCTACTTTCACTCAAGGGAAGTATCGCGCCGGCGGCAGAAACCGTATTGCCCGTAATGATGGTCGCTCCGTCGTGGAGTGGGGCGTTCTTGAAGAAAATGGTTTCGAGAACGATACGACTCACTTTCGCGCCGAGGGTGTGTCCGGTTCCAGCAAAAGCACCGAGCGGATCCTTGCGTTCTAAGATGAGGAGTACACCGGTTTTAGTGCTCGCTAAATTTTTTATAGCGCTAACCACGGCTTCAGTCGAAAGCGAATTAGCTTCTGAGTTTCCTAGCGTGAACATACTCTTTAATCCCCGACGGCGACTAAAGGTTGCCGATCCTACAACGAGTAAGAACTTGCGAATTTCCTGTTGGAATACAATGATCAAAATAATCAATCCAGCACCCATAAATGAACCTAAAATCTCACTCAACAAATTCATCTGTAGAAGTTGTACGAGGTTGTATAAGAGATAGATGGCGACCATTCCTATCAGAATTCGAATAGCAGCAGTGCCTTTCAAAAGTCGATAGACTTGGTACAGCAAGAAGGCTGCAATAATGATGTCTAATGCATCGAGGATGCCGAAGTTTAACGTTCCCATGGTTGTAATAAATGCTGCACGCCATCGGGCATGAGGCGGTTGAACAAGTTAATGGTTTCCGCTGCTTCTGCTACATCATGTACTCTTAGAATTTGGGTTCCACCTAATAAAGCGGCCATATGCAGGGCAGTAGTGCCATTGAGGCTTTCTTCAGCACTGACTTCAAGTGCTTTATAAATCATACTTTTTCGACTTACCCCGGTCAGAATAGGACGGCCTAAAAGTTGAAATGCATTGAGTTCTCTGAGCAGTTGGTAATTCTGTTCGAGCGTTTTTCCAAAGCCAAAACCTACGTCGACAATGGTGTCGTGTATGCCCATATCGTGGAGTACGGGCAGTTTTTCACTAAAAAAGCCAATGATGTCTTGAGTGACGTGGGTATAGGTAGGATTGAGTTGCATAGTACTTGGGTTGCCCTGCATATGCATGATAATGTAAGGGCAACGGTGGGCAGCAGCCACATGATAGATTTCAGGATCGAGATTACCGCCACTGATGTCGTTAATCCAGTGCGCACCAGAATTCAACGCCTTATCGGCAATTTCTGCACGGAAGGTATCGACAGAAATAAAGCAGCCCGGAAAGTCTTTGAGCACTTCGGAAACGGCGGGAATAACTTCTTTTAATCGGTTCCATTCCTGCTCGGGAGTCACTGGATCGGCACCTGGACGTGAAGAATATCCGCCAATATCGATGATTCGCGCACCACTGTTGAGCATCGTTCTTGTCCGCTCAGCGGCCTCTTCGGGAGCATTTAAGCGGCTTCCCGCGTAAAAGGAATCGGGAGTACTATTCAATATCCCCATGATCCACGGTGTGGATAAGGTGTGAATTGTCCCTTGACATTGAAGCAGAAACTCAGGCATTGTTCTTTGTATCTTCGTTAGATATAGCAAAGCTAACAAATGAATACAGCTGACCAATTCGATGCCGTACTAAGTAAATGCCACGGCCTCTTCGAGAAAAAAGGAAAAGATTACGGCACCGCGTGGCGCATTTTGCGTTTACCGTCGTTGACCGACCAGATATTTATTAAAGCCCAGCGCCTGCGCAGTATTGAGGATAAAGGTGCCCAACTAGTCGACGATCCTCTTGAGGGTGAGTTCATTGGCATATTGAACTACAGTATTATGGCGCTCATTCAATTGGAGCGAGGCGTAGTGGAGCAACCGGATTTGGATTGGAAACAAGCCAGTGCTGCGTATTTGGAAAAAGCAGAGGAAGCGAAAGCACTTATGCTTCGTAAAAATCATGACTATGGCGAGGCCTGGCGTGATATGCGTATTTCGAGTTTTACAGACCTCATCTTACAAAAATTGTTGCGCGTTAAGCAGATTGAAGACAATCAAGGAAAAACGTTAGTGAGTGAAGGTTTAGAGGCGAATTATCTCGATATGATTAACTACAGTGTCTTTGCCTTGATTAAATTCATGGAGGCGCAAGCTTTAAAAGCATAAACACAATGAAGAAGATTCTGGCCATTTTCTCGCAATTCGCCGTAGGTGCATTGTTCGTTTTCTCAGGTTTAGTGAAGATGAATGATCCTGTAGGATTCAGCTTTAAGCTGGAAGAATATTTCTCAGAGGAGGTTTTGAATTTACCCGTTTTCGAGCCTTTTGCGCTCTCCATTGCCGTTCTGTTAGTCATTGCAGAGGTGCTTTTAGGGGCCGCATTAATTTTGGGACTATATAAACGCTGGACGTTAATCTTGCTTTCGGCGATGATTGGATTCTTTACGTTTCTCACCTTTTGGTCGGCCTATTTCAACCAGGTGACGGATTGCGGATGTTTTGGTGATGCTATTCCGCTTACGCCTTGGGAAAGTTTTTACAAAGACGTGGTTCTCACCGCGTTAATTCTTGTTTTGTGGTGGGGTAGGGATGAGCTCTTTGATCGATGGCCGAAATGGTTGATTAGTATAAAATTGGCTGCTATTCCTCTTTTTTGTTTCGGCTTGACCTACCACGTTTTACACCACCTACCTGTAGTAGATTTTAGAGCGTATGCTGAGGGAAATAGTATTGTAGAAGGGATGAAAAGTGCAGAGGAACTAGGCTTGGAGCCGCCTCAGTATGAAGTCATCTATACGATGGAAAACGCGGAAGGTACGCTTCAGGAAATCAGTTCTACCCAGTACGTTAACGAGAAATGGTGGGAGAAGAAGGACTGGAGTATGCGCAGTGAGCTGTCTAAAACGATACAGGTTAAGGAAGGCTACGAACCTCCGGTTCACGATTTCAGTATCATGAATGACTATGGTGAAATGACCGATAGCATCCTTGAATTGGATGAAGTTTGGCTTTTGGTAGCTTATAACGTGAGGAAAACAAAGGAACAGGGTTGGGCTCCAGTTCTTAAAACAGCAGCATATCTGAAGGAGCAAGGAATCCCATACGTCGTTCTTTCGGCCTCTATGCCAGAGGATTTTATTCCTTATGGGTTTACGGATACAACGGCTTTCGCATTTACGGATGAGACTACATTAAAAACTATGGTTCGTTCTAATCCAGGTTGGGTAGTCCTTAAAGACGGTGTGGTAGCTAAAAAGTACCACTTCAATGACAGTCCACATTGATTCGATTTGCACTACAAAAACTAGGACAAGCGCTATTCACTCTGTGGGGTGTAGCGACTTTGGTATTCTTCCTGTTTACCATCGTTCCCGGTGATAGTGCGCAGATGATGTTGGGTAAACGCGAAGACCCTGCGGCATTGGCTGCCGTTCGTGCGAAATACGGTTTGGATAAACCCATCGCGGTGCAATACGTAAACTATCTGAAGCGTATCAGTCCCATGGGTTGGCCAAACGATCAGCACGGCATTTTTAAAGCACCAGATTTAGGCGAAAGTTTCCAGCGTCAAGGACAACAGGTGAGTAGCTTGATAAGTCAAACTTTTCCTAATACGGCTTTACTCGCTGCAACGGCTATTGGTTTTGCATTGCTTGTGGGTGGCGCGTTGGGCGCTTGGGTCTCTTACCGGCCAGATTCGTTTTGGGATAAAGCGTTGCTCACATTCAGCTCATTAGGGATGAGCCTTCCGTCTTTTTTTACAGCCGTACTCTTCGCTTGGGTTTTTGCTTATTTGCTTGGTCCCTGGACAGGGTTGAATTTAACAGGGTCATTGTATAGTGTTGATGATTACAGTGGTGAGCGGTATCTCAATCTGAAAAACCTCATTTTACCTGCATTGACCTTAGGTATTCGACCGGTGGGTGTAATCCTACAATTGACCCGTAATAGCTTGTTGCAAGTGGGTTCAATGGACTTTATTAGAACGGCAAGGGCTAAAGGTTTGCGAGAACGCACTGTGTTTTTCAAGCATCTATTGCCTGTTGCTTCAAATCCGATTATTACGACGATAAGTGGTTGGTTTGCATCACTGTTAGCAGGCGCCGTTTTCGTTGAAATTATTTTTGGTTGGAATGGTATGGGTAAATTATTGGTAGAAGCTTTAAATACCCGAGATTTGCCCATCACAATGGGTTGTGTACTCGTTATTGCCGCACTTTTTGTGGTATTAACAACCCTAGTGGATGTATTGTACGCTGTATTAGACCCGCGTATACGCGCAGAATTTTTTTAAAAACACATCAATAGTAAAATAACATGAGAAGAAGAATCGTTGCTGGAAACTGGAAAATGAACACCACTTATACTGAAGCTATGGCTCTGGTTGATGGTCTTAAAGAAAGTCTTACAGAAGAAGTAGTGGGTGAGACTGGAGTGATTATAACTCCGCCGGCATTGTATTTATCGGACATTGTAGAATCCTTAGTTGAGAATCCTTACATCGCTGTAGCGGCTCAGAATTGCCACGAAAAAGAATCGGGCGCTTATACGGGAGAGTGGAGCGCACCAATGCTTGCTTCGTTAGATATTGATGCGATAATAATAGGACACAGTGAGCGTCGTGAATATTTTGGTGAGACGAACGAAGCGTGTAATACGAAGATTTCGCAAGCCTTAAATAATGAATTGGCAGCCATTTACTGTATTGGTGAAACATTGGAGGAACGCAAAAGTGGTGCTTACATGGATGTCATATTGAAGCAATGCGAGGAAGGACTTGCAGGGTTTATTGCTGATGATATGGATAATATTATTCTTGCCTACGAGCCGGTTTGGGCTATCGGTACAGGTGAAACAGCATCTCCGGAACAGGCACAAGAAGTACATGCGGGTATCCGTGCTTGGTTAACGGAGCGATTTGATGCAGAAACTGCGCAGGATGTAAGCATCTTATATGGTGGATCATGTAAGCCAGGAAATGCTGCTGAATTGTTCGCTAAAGCGGATATTGACGGTGGTTTGATTGGCGGTGCATCACTTAATGCAGCGGATTTCACGGCCATTATCGAAGCAAGAACGAAGGCTTAATGACATCTGATACTCCAGTATATATTGAACTAGCCGTAACGGTTTTGCCTTTAGAACCATTCCGTGATTTATTTATCGCCCAGCTCGGTGAAGTTGGTTTTGAAAGCTTCTCTGAAACGGAAACAGGTTTCGCCGCCTACATTTTAAAAGAAGCGTATACGGCTTCTGAAGCGATGGACCGGTTGAAGTGGGATGGAGTCACTGTTACTGTTAAGGAACAAGAGATTGAGCAGGTCAATTGGAATACGGAGTGGGAAACAAACTTTGACCCAATCGAAGTCGATGGTCGCGTTTACATACGAGCGCCGTTTCATGCAGAACGCAACGGTTTTGAATACCCGATGTTGATTGAGCCGAAAATGTCTTTCGGGACGGGGCATCACCAAACGACGCACATGATGATCCAATGGTTGTTGGAGACTCGTTCAGATCAAGCGGATGTACTGGATATGGGTTGTGGTACAGGCATTCTCGGCATTTTAGCTGGAATGCGTGGCGCAAAATCTGTACACGGGATTGATGTAGATACCTGGTGTATTGAAAATACCCTAGAAAATGCAGAGCGTAACGGCGTTCCTATGTCAGCCGTCTTAGGTGGTTCAGAAGTTTTAGAGGACACGTACGATCTCATTCTCGCAAACATTAACTTGAATGTGCTACTGGCGGATATTCCCCACTACGTAAATGCCTTGCGGAAGGGTGGAAGCATATTCTTTAGCGGATTTTACGAAGATGACGTGTCTACGTTGCGCGCTGCAGCGGAAGCCTCAGGCCTTAGCTTCGAGGGAGTGAAAGCTCGCGAACAGTGGCGCAGTATTAAAATGGTGAAATAGCGCATGCGAAAATTTGGGTTGCTTCTTGCATTGATTGTTTCTTTTGGGCTTCAGGCACAAAAAGTGACCCGTTTTTCTTCTTTAGATGCGTTTTCTGAAGAGTTTGAAAAGCTTATTTCTGTTCCAAAAGAGATGGACGGCGTTTTCAAAGATTCGTTGGTTCCTAATTTTTTAGCAGCGGTAGACTACGAACAAGAAGACCTCTGGCTAGACTATGCGAATCAACTTTTGCGTAAACGATTAGACGATGCGCAAACGTGGGAGCCACTCTTACGTTCCCTCATTTATGTGGCGGAAAACGAAGAGTACGATCGTTTTGGAGCCCTGATTAAGCATTTTTACGGCTTTTCTAAAAAGAATCCTTCAAGTAGGATTCGTTCGTACCAAAATCAGTTTTATCGCAACCTCGTAAAACATGAATTCTCGGAACCCGGAACTCTGGTTTGGAAAGCACCAGCGAGTCTATGGGCATTACAATTTATCGCAGGCGAACCGCAATTCAATCTGGAATTAGTAGATGTCGTAGGATTAAATGGCGGTGACAGCACTATGGTTATGGGGGTGAATGGTGTCTTTTATCCGCGTAAAGGATTGCTAAAGGCGCAGGGTGGTACTCTTATCTGGTCTCGTGCGGGACAGCTGGAAAGGGAAGTGTATGCGGAATTAGGGTCGTGGTCCTTAAAGGTGAATCAGTCAAATTTTAAAGCCGATAGCGTTACGCTTTTTGCCTCTGAATTTTATGATGAACCGCTTGAAGGTGTCTTGGAAGAGCGCATTTCTTCTGTAAACTTAAAGGATGCACGCTTTCCAAAATTCACTTCTTATCGCAATGACTATATTCTAGAAAACCTATATCCTGAGGTTCATTTCAAAGGTGGACTAGGGGCAGCTGGTGCACAGTTTTATGGAACAGCTTCAGACAGTGCTTTGGCAGCCTTAAAATTCACTTATAAATCGGACACCGTACTCACACTTAAAGGACGGAGTTTCTTGTTCAAAGACAGCTTACTCAGTTCGAAACGTGTGGAAGTTATAGCGCACTTAGGAAGCGATAGTATCTACCATCCGTATTGTGAGATGCGTTATGATCCGCGAATGGGTCAGGTGCGTGTTATTCGCTTCGAGACCGGCCTAGGATTGGCATCTTTTACGGATTCATATCACGCCTTAGATATGAGCGTAGACCAATTAGTCTGGAATCAGGGTACACCCATCTTGAATTTTAAAAACCTCAATCTCGGTTCCGAGCAGGCGGCTGTCTTTGAGAGCAAGCAGTATTTTCGGGTTCAACGTATGGAAGAAATCGCGGGGCTTCAGAAAAACCACCCGTTACGTGAATTAAGAGATGCTTCTTATGCCTATGGGTACGAGGATATGCCTTTAAAGGAGCTAACCTATGCCCTTCGAATGGCTCCGGAAGAAGGGGAGCTCTTTTTGTACCATATGGCTATTCAGGGGTTTGTGACCTTTGACGTAGATGAGCAAACCATTAGCCTAACCGATCGTTTGTTTGAATATATATTGAATTGGGAAGCGAAAAGAGACTACGATGTTATCCAATTCGTTTCTCGCATCCCGGCCGGAAATAATGCGCAAGTCAGCTTGTTGAATTATCAAATGGATATTGCGGGTATTTCGCGCATTGCAGTGAGTGATTCTCAAGAAGTAAATCTCTATCCACGCGGCGGTCGAATCACTGTGAATGAAGGAATGGATTTTGATTTCGACGGACGTATTAATGCAGGGCTCTTTAGTTACTGGGGGCAAGGCTATTCGTTTGATTACGATTACTTTAAAATAGACATGCCTCAAATCGATTCCATGCGCTTCAAAGTAAAGGAGTTCGATCCTAAGCCTGGGGAGCGGGCTGCCCTAGTAAACGTTCAAACGGTCCTCCAAGATTTGCAAGGACAGCTGCTTATCGATCAACCGGATAACAAGAGTTCTAAGGATTACCATCCTGAATATCCTATTTTCCAAGCGCTCAACAATTCTTTTGTCTACTACGATCATCCGCGCATTCATGGAGGCGTATACGAGCGTTCTAATTTCTATATGGCACTAGAGCCGTTTACCATAGATTCACTTGATAATACAACCACCGACGGTATTCTATTTGATGCGACCTTTCACAGTGCAGATATCTTTCCCGTATTCGCTCAGCCCTTATCGGTTATGCGCGATTACAGTTTAGGTTTTGAGACTCAAATGCCACCAACTCCAGCATATAAGGGGTCAGGAACATATACCGGCTCATTGGCCTTATCAAATCAGGGATTACATGCGGAAGGCGAATTGGATTATTTACAAAGCCATACGGTTTGTCCCGATATCTTATTCTTCCCACTTCAAGCGAGCGGGCGCGCTACCACCTTCGCTGTGGAAGAAAGTACAATGGGTCTGGGATACCCGTATGCTTCTGGAACTAGTAATCCATTCGTTTGGATGCCGTATGAGGATTACATTCGAGCAGAAACGCGCGAAACGCCATTTACTTTATATGGGTCGCCTGATGTTGCGGGTGAGGGGTCGTTGACCTACGGTGGGAAAGGAATGTTCGGTACCGGCGAATTACGCTATAGTACAGCTAAACATAATAGCGAAGTGGAGGGTTACCAATTTTTCCGTCGTTCGTTTGTTTCAGCAGATCAAGATTTTAGGGTAAAAACCAAAATCGATGATGAGCAATGGGCCTTCCAAATGTTAGCGTCATCTGCTGAGGTAGACTTCGATAAGAAGGAGGGAGTCTTCGATAAATTGGACCCTTATAGTACGCTAGAATTCCCCGCAAACCAATACATGGCATACATGGATCATGCAGAGTGGGATATGGCTAAAGCGACAGTCGATATTAAGCACACGCAAGACGACCAAGCCTACCTCGTTAGTACACATCCTCGTCAAGACAGTTTAGATTTCACAGCAGGGTACGCCCGCTTCGCACTTGCTCCGAGTATACTGGAAGCTTTTGATGTACCGCAGATCGACGTTGCTGATGCTTCTATTTATCCCGACAGCGGTTATGTGGTGATTCAGATTAACGCTGAAATGGACCCGCTTGAGCATTCAAAAATTTTAGCGGACCGATTCACAAAACTTCATAATTTCTATGAAACAACCGCACGTATTCGTGGCAAGTACCGTTACACTGCTCACGGTATGTACGACTACATTGATGAAGAGGAGAGTACCTGGCCAATCGCTTTCGAGAGTATTGCACCAGATACTGCCGGCGTAACACTAGGGCGTGCAATCATTGACGAGACGGATGATTTTTACATTAGCCCATACTTTGCTTACCGCGGTAAGGTGGAACTCCATGCAGACCAATTACCGATGTTCTTCATGGGCTCCATTCTCATTCAGCACGATTGTCGCAACCTTCAAACCACCTGGTTCGACATCGCGAGCTTCATTGATCCAAATGATATCGTTATTGAACTTCCCTATAACGATCCTAATAAGCTCAGTGATAACACATTTAATGGTGTCTACATCTCTCAAGACAGCTTAGGTGGTCACTCTAACTTTTTGTCAAAATATGCCGATCGCGCAGATATTGAAGTGCTTTCGGCGGATGGGATTCTCTATTACGATCGCCAGGAGGAGGGCTACGTTGTAACGACTTACGAAAAGCTTAAAGATTTTACACTTCCAGATCCGTATTTGATTTTCCATAATTACGATTGTGATTTGTATGGTACGGGGCCACTTAAAGTATTAGACAATACTGGCGCCGTGACTACGGCATTAGCGGGTGCTGTTCGCCACGATCTTGTCGAAGATGAAGTCAGTATTGATGGGGTAATGACTTTAGATGCACCTCTTGACGAAAAAGCTTGGGAAGCAGTTGCTCAGCTCTTCAATGACGGCTCAGGTGCTCTACGAAGTGATGAGACGGCGTACATCGACGGTATTTATGCATTATTAGGTCAAAAAGACGGAGGCGAATTCCTAGAAAATATAGGACTGCACGAAAACGAAGGTAAATTCCCCAGGTTCTTGCGTCAGAGTTTAGTCATGAGCGAAGTCAATCTGACATACAATGGCAGATACAAAAGTTTTATTAGCGAGGGTAAGGCTACGATTCAAAACATCTATAACCAACCCGTCTTCGCAGAAGTTTCCTGTCTCATTGAAGTGAAAGAACGTCGACGTGGCGGAGAAATCATACTCTATTTGGACAATGGAACCGACTACCTCTATCTTTCTTTCAAGGGGATAGTTATGAGTCTTCGTAGTAGTGACGAAGCCTTCAACCAGGCAATATTGGATAAAGATGCTAAAGACCGCAGTGTCAAAGCTAAAGGGGATGCTCCAGCATTCACCTACAATCTTGCGGGAAAAGGAAAAATCATGTTATTAAAACGCAGATTTGGCATTGAAGAATAACCCGCCTTACCCTTATCTTTACGGCATGAGTTATCAAGAAGAATACCAACAATCAACAGCTACTGTCGCTCAGCGAGAGTACAACCTGGTATTGTTTAATGACCACGAGAATACCTTTGACTTTGTCATAGAAGTATTGTGTACTGTATGTGATCACACGGAAGAGCAAGCAGAGCAATGCGCCTGGATCACGCACTACAAGGGTAAATGTCAGGTCTTAACCGGGGACTTAGACGACCTTAAGGTCAAAGCAGAGTTGATGGGGGATGTAGGCTTAACCGTTGAGGTTCAGTAACTCGCGACCTGCTCCTCGTTTCACGGTTGATTTTATCTCAAAAAATCTGTACCACCCCTTTTTGAATTAACTTT
>CATAQZ010000050.1 GCA_949487015.1 Flavobacteriales bacterium UBA4585 | reverse complement strand
CTTCATGCCTTCGAACAAAAAACGAATCATCAGGTCCATTTAGCACTTACAATGGGTGAATGGGAGCTCGACGATGTCGTTCCGGTTCGAATTCACAGTGCTGGTGTTGCAAATGATATCTTCCATTTACTTACCAGTAATGAAAGTTCACGCTTAGAAAAGGCTTTAAAAGGAATTGCGGCGAAGAAACGAGGTGCTATCATTTATATGAATCAAGAACCGAATGGTGATCGATTATTAAGCAGAATACGTTCCTTTAAAAATGATACTGATACGAACACTCCCAGCTTTACAAAGGACACGAGGGACTTTGGAATAGGCGCCCAAATCATTCATTATCTGGGAATTAGAAAAGTTGATTTACTTACAAATAATCCAATCAAACGTGTTGGTGTAAGTGGTTACGGTATTGAGATTGTCAAAAATTCCAATTTGGAATGATTTACTCAAACAGCATAGCCCTCGCGATAAAGTTTTATCGTCGTCAACAGAATGTGCCATCATTGGGATGGGTGTTAGCGGTAACCGGTATTAGCGGAATCCTAGAAACCCTTCCTATTCTACTCTCACTTCCATTAATTAGAACCTTGTTTTTGAGCAGTGAGCATGTCGCATTGGGTACTACGAAGATTGAACTTAGAAACTATGTTATTGCCTTAATACTCCTGTTGCTGATTCGACTGATTGTTGGAATCTATAGCCAATACATTAATGCATCAACGCGGATACGTTTATTAGCTGACTTTAGAGAACATTCTACTGCTTCGGAGCGAGCGAAGATGAAGACAGTCTTTGGTAAAAGTGTCCAAAGCCTCAATTTTTTACTTGTAGGCTGGTCACAGCTCTTGCCTGGTATCCTCTTTACTCTAGCCGGAATAGCTCTATTCCCCTCTTTCGGGTTCATCATTTTAAGTATCTTATTTCTTTGGCTTATTCCTATGCGTTTTCTTAAAAAGCGACAAGATGAATCGCATGAAATAGTCAGCGAGCTACAAGCTAGTCTCGAAGAAAACGCAACCGTTACGGCACAATGGCGAGATGCACGCTTTAAAGCAGCGAAGCTAGATAGTTTCAATAAAAACCTTAGAGAGTTCATCATTGTCAGTACCCTTATCATCGGTTTATTCGTAGCGCATGCTTCAGGCATATCCTTTGCCGGCAATTCTCTTTTGGTCATATTGATGTTGTTGAGAGGCTTACAACAACTATTCACAGGCTACATTATGACCCAACAAGTTGCTGCATTAAAAGGATATTTGATAGAATTTCAAACCTGACCTTTAGCCTTCCGAAAGTTAATTCTTACTTTTGCATAAATTTTCAAACCATAACCAATGAAGAAGCTATTTATATCAGCGATTGTGGCGATAATCGCCTTCAGTAGCTGTCAATCAGATGTAGTTGACCCTACCTCGATTGACATCACTGCAGCACCCGTTGTAGCCATACCATTAGGAGAAATTGGTCTAACAATGGATCATTTACTAGTTCCTGATAGTTCGCTCATTTTTGACGACAATACCACCTATAAAGTAATAGTAGCGCAGGACAGCGTTTTTGGTATTGACGTAAATGATTTAATCAGTATTCCTGCCCAATCTCCTTCTAGCAGCAGTATCTCCATGGGGACCGTTGCGGTTAGTAACGTCTCTTTGACGCAAGATATTGCCTTAGGGGCAGTTGCCGCAGATGCTGGTTTAACGGCAATTTCTGCCGCTCACGGTAGTAATTCCTTATTTCCGCCATTGAGTGAAACAAACGTCGGGACGTACGGCGGTAGTGGATTTGGAACGTTTACAAGTGCATCATTTTCAAACGGAACATTAACCTTAGGCTTAACAAATGACTGGCCTGTGCCTGTGAGTATGGGAATCGATTTGGTCAACTCTTCAACTGGAGCGACCATATTAACCTATGCGATAAATAACATCGCTGCAAATGGCGGAACGGGTAGTGATACAGAATCACTAGTAAACATAACCCTTCCTAACAGTATCGGCTTTAAAATAACCTCACTTACTTCACCCGGATCAGGGACGAGTCTCGTCGCGATTGATACTACGGATAATTTAGAATTAGACATTTCATCCGCGGATCTCGAGGTATACAATGCAATTACACAAATCGGTACTCAAGATATTAGTTCAGACACACAATATGTAGATCTTAGCACTGGCGGATCTGAGGAATTAAGGGAATTAATGTTCAGCACGGCGAGCTTTGACTACGAATTTATTTCAACGCTAGCTGAAGACTTAGAATTGAATTTAAATTTCCCAGGATCTGATCAGAACGGTACGGAAGTAGATACAACCATTACCATCGCTGCAGGTGCTACTACAACGGGATCTATTAATCTCAATGGTACTGTCCTTGACTTAACCCAAGACCCTAGTCAGAATCACAGTAAACTTCCCATTGCTGTAGCTGCCACACTGGTGGGATCCGGTAATATGGTGAATATTGATAGTTCGGATGCATTAGATATGACATTCGAAATGACCAATCTACAATTTGGTCACATTAAAGGATACTTTGGTTCGCAACAGATTACCATCGATCCTGGAGCTGTAGATTTGGCAATAGATTTCTTAGAAAACTTCGATGGAGAAATTTCGTTCGCTGAGCCTAGCATAGCGATGGCGATTACAAACTCAATTGGCCTACCTATTCAACTCGTTTTAGATTTCAATAGTTTCAAAGACGGAACGGCTTACAGCCTAAACGGTCCTGATTATGTACTACCCTATCCAACTACCTTAGGCAGTACGTCTACTGGAACATTATCCTATGACAACACTAATTCTAGCATAGTCGACGTATTCACTTTGCCTAAAGACTCTATTACCTACGGCGGTTCAGTAAATATCAATCACGATACAGCAACTTTCGGAACGGAAAACTTTGTAACTAATTCGAGTAGTATTTCTGGGGACTTATTAATGGAGATGCCTTTCTTTTTCACAGCCACAGGTCTAGGTTTTTATGATACTCTTGCAACAGATCAAACAAATTCAGACATTCTACCTGATGGTGCTGAACTAGAATCTGCCAAAGTATTATTGCAAACTATAAGCACGTTACCACTTGATGCGTCATTAACGTTGTCTTTTTACGATGTAAATTGGAATGTACTGCTCGTCAAGAATTTGGGATTAATGGAAAGTGGCGTTCCTGACGCGAACGGTATAGTCGTCGCACCAAACACTTTTGATGCGGAACTTGAATTGGATGCAAATGAGGCGAAATCAGTGCTCGATGCGGTCCATATTACAGCTGAAGCTACTATGGCCACTTACAATGCAGGGTCAGACCCTGTGAAACTTAGAACAGACGCGACGCTCAAATTAAATCTAGGCGCGCAGTTCAAAGTAAATGTTACTCTCTAACCACTCAGTTATCATGAAAAAGACACTTACATTATTCTTTGCTTTGGTTACTGTTTTCGGTAACGCACAAGATTTTTCGACATTTGGATTGGCAGCAAACCCTGGGAATCTGGCTCAAAATGCCGGCGCAGATCCTATGACCAAATTTCACTTACAATATTTCGGAGTTCAGAACAACTTAAATATGAGTGAAACTGCAGGTAGCCTTCTAGCCAGCAGCGATATATTACAGAACATCGACGACCTATCGTCAGATGTATTTTCTTTGGGGAATGAAACACAAATCGATGCACTCCAAATTGGGGTTAAAATCGGTGACAATTTTTTATTCGCAGGAAATACGACGAATATTGGAATGGAGTTTACGCTCGACAATGACCTAGCTAGCTTTGTTAAAAATGGTATGGCCGATGCCAATGGAAATCTAGATCTTAATTATTCAGGCAACTTCGATGCGTTGGCAATGCGTTTTCAATTGACTAACTCTACTTACTTTGGAATTCAACGTAGGATTCTAAAGGAGAAACTTCGTTTTGGTATTACCTACCATAGAAATAGTTATGTAGCAGGCGCTAATCTATTTACAGACGCCTTCAGTATTACTAGTTCGGAGAATACAGCAACTGGAATGAATACGCTAAACATAGATTATGACTTTGCTTTGGCAGCAACAGGTGTTTTTAGCGCAGGGACACCACTGGATAGTATAAACCAGTTATCGGTTGACAACATTACACCTTATTCTTTACTAAAAAGTGGTGATATAGGTGGCTTAATGAACTATGCTACATCTGGAAGCGAGTCAAATGGAACGGTTGGCTTTGGATTAACCTACAGCCCCATTAAGCAATTGGATTTACAACTCTCAATGAGTGGTTTGGCTGCAAGCGATATGAATTTTACCAGTGCCATTGGCAAGCGTCTTTCTGGCAATATAAACATTGATGGATTTACATACAATAGTGCAGCAGGTGATACATTAGGAAGTGCCGTTTCAGCGACCATCGATGATTATACAGAGACTATACAAAACAGCATTAGCACTGCTTTAATAGATGATTCCCAAACGTTAACGTATCGTACCCCTCAGGTAACGAACATTGCGCTTAATTATAAATTCACGAAATACAGTTATTTAGGCGTGCACTATGTAGATCGAAAGAATT
>CATAQZ010000049.1 GCA_949487015.1 Flavobacteriales bacterium UBA4585 | reverse complement strand
TTTGTCATACTATTGAAGTGTCTCTGCCAAATTTACGCACTATAAGGAGCAAGGCATAGAATTTGAACGTTTAGATTGCAAACAACTTTATAACAGTACTATGTTTTTATTATTAATCGTTTTCTTCATCGTGGTTGGCTTCGCCGTTCAATCCCGTTTAAAATCAAAATTTAAGCAATACGCCAAAGAAGCGTTGAGCAATGGAATGAGTGGTGCTGAAATCGCGCAGAAAATGCTTGAAGACCACGGTATATATGACGTGAAGATTCAAAGTGTTCCTGGCAAATTAACCGACCATTACAATCCTTTAGATAAATCTGTCAACCTTAGTCCAGAAGTTTACAGCGGACGTAGTGTCAGTGCAGCAGCTGTAGCGGCACACGAAGTCGGACATGCCGTGCAACACGCTGTCGGTTATAAATGGCTTAATCTTCGCTCGCAATTAGTACCCGTAGCAAACTTTAGCGGACGAATTATGAATATCGTTATCATCTCCATGTTTTTGGGAATGAGCTTTTTGCAGCTTTTTGGAATGAATACCATCATCTATGTACTGATAGCAGCACAGGCGACAATCACATTAGTTACTGTGATCACATTACCTGTGGAGTATGATGCTTCCAACAGAGCACTGGCTTGGCTAACCACTTCAGGTACCATTACAACTAACGAACACGAAAAAGCAGGAGACGCTCTTAAATGGGCCGCACGAACCTATTTAGTTGCCGCTTTGGCATCCATGACTCAGCTCGCATACTACTTAAGTATGCTCGGAAGAGACTAAAAACGACCTCAAATTTTTTGCACAAAAAAACCCGCGCCAATGGCGCGGGTTTTTTAATGAAGTAAAGAGCCTAAGTTTATTTTTCAACCTTGTAACCTAAAGACTGTAAAAAGGCGATTTTTTCATCAACAACCGATTGTTGACGTGCGTGAATTTCCTTTTCAATCGATTTGCTCAAACCGGCCAATTCCTGCTCAGAAAACTTCCCTAGGAACTGCGTTGCGAATAAAGACTTTAGAGTTTTGTTGTTGTTTTGGTTTTCGCGGATATAATCCACTACTGCTTTTGGCTTCATTTGTGTGTGATTTTAATTAGGCTATAAAATTAATAAAAAATCTATACCTAATTATGATGTATTATTTCCGCGTTATTTATCGTAAATCCAACAGATTTTCTACGCCTATGTGACGAACACTGATCAACGGTTCTGCATATTTAGCTCCAATGATACGACCCCAATCCATAGCTCGCGCCTCCACAGAATCTAGAAAACCTTTACTAGCAATGACCGTCTCTGGCTCCGAACTATTGGGATTATAGAACTGACTTTTATGCGCTAAAACAGCAGCCATTTTAGTCTCAAAACCTGAGGTAATATCAACGATTAAATTGGGCTCCAGATTGTAAAATTGCAAGTACTTATACATCTGCTTGGGGCGCCATGGCGAGAGTTCCTCATGTTCAGAACTTACTTCTAATTTATGTAATCCCGAAAGGAAGCATGCTTCTTCCACCAACTGCGAAGCCCGGCCATGATCAGGATGACGGTCCGTGGGTGCATTCATTAAAACTACTTCTGGTTGGTATTTTCTGATGACCTCAGCAACCTTGATTTGTGCCTGGTGATCCGTAGGAATTTTACCATCAGAAAACGCTAAATTTTCTCGAATGATACACCCTAGAATTTGTCCCGCTTCCTTTGCCTCTTCATCACGTAATTCGGGGGTTCCACGGGTTCCCATTTCGCCGCGTGTAAGGTCGATTATCCCTACTTTTTTTCCTTTCGCTACATGGACAGCAAGAATGCCTCCAGCGCCCAACTCGACATCGTCAGGATGCGCACCAAAGGCCAATACATCTAATTTCATAGGCTTATTTTCCTCTTGCAAAGGAAGTGATTTCTGTGCTCATTGGAGAAATACGTGAGGGATGATGTGTAATCCAACGACCGTTTTCATCAATCATAAACTTATTAAAGTTCCAACTCACTTTCGCATCGCTCACTCCATTGAGAGAAGCGTTGCACAACCATTGATATACGGCATGACCGCTTCTCGCACTAGTTTTCACCTTACTCATCATCTGGAATGTTACGCCGTAATTTTTTTCGCAAAAATCTGCGATTTTCGCTTCGCTACCCGGTTCTTGAAAGCCAAAGTCATTTGAAGGAAAGCCGAGAATTATAAAATCTTCACCTCCGTAAGCGTTGTGAAGTTCCTGTAAACCTTCGTATTGAGGAGTATACCCACATTTAGA
>CATAQZ010000048.1 GCA_949487015.1 Flavobacteriales bacterium UBA4585 | reverse complement strand
ACTTTCTTTGAAGCTGTTGAGCCATTCCTGGGTGAATTGGAGCCCCCAGCATTCTTTTTCCATCTGCACATCTTCCTCCTCCGTACTGACGAAATTATGCGGTAGATAAGGACCTAAGAGGAACGCTTGGCCCGGTTCAAACTCTATCGTTTTATTACCGATGAAGGCAAGGCCTTTTCCTTTGACAATGTAGGTGATTTCGATTTCTGGGTGGTAGTGCCAATAATCGTTAAATATGGAAGGGAAATTTTGTCCGGCCTTTTGCGCTAAGACATAGCTATTGTAGCTACGGTCCTGCTCTGCAATGCGGATATTTTCTATAGTGGCTTTCACGTTATAATAGTTCCAGTTCCATCATTTGGGCTTCCCAAGGTTCATATACGTTTTCCTCCTGCTCAAAAGGATTGGTGTAGGTCCGCTGCTCGTCGGAAGCATTGATGACCAATCGCCAAGTGCCTTGCTCTGAAGTGATCCATAGTACGTACCAACCGTCTTTTGGAACTTCTTGCCGAACTCTGGTTTTTCCGCGGAGCTTGCGAGAAGCGCCCAATTCTTGACACAAATCTAACAAATCCCCGCCTAATTTATCAAAATCAGGGAACTCTCCTTCAAAACCGGGCATTTCCTCGCGAATAGTGCCATGGTCTTGATGGCCGCTCAGGCCTAACTCTGTTCCATAATACAATACAGGGATCCCGCGCATTGCGTAGAGCAGGGTGAGTGCACTTTTGAGTTTAGTTGTGTCTTCGCCATGTTGGCCTAAGAATCTGCCGTCGTCGTGATTGTCTAAAAAGATGATCAGGTCTTCTGGCTTTTCGTATAAATAGTCGCTCACTAATCGGTAATACAACTCCCCCGCCCCGGTATTCCAGCCAAATTGTTCGTGCTTTTCCGCATTGTACATATTATGGATGGCGCGCCAAAGGGTAAAGTCCGTTACCGCATCATTGAGGGAAAAATGCCCCTCGTACATTTTGTTTGGCGCGAAATACGCCTGTGAAGCTTCGTTGTACGACCAGGTTTCGCCGAAGATGAAGATGTTTGGGTAAAGGCGTTTGAGGCGTTGGTTCATGCGACGCAAGAAGAGGGGATCAGAAAAGGCATAGGTATCGCAACGTAGTGCGTCGACGTCAAACATCTCGATGTACCATAATGTGGAGTAGTTCAGGTAAGATGCGGTGAGCGGATGGGTTTGGTCCAGATCAGGCATTGCTCCGGCAAACCACCCATGCTCAAAGGCCTGCTTGTCCTGCGCCTTCGCGTGTGGATCGGCCAAAGCAGAAAATCTGAAATTCGAATAGGGAATAGTACCGTCCGGATTGAAATGGACCATGGCAGAATCGGGTAGTTGACGGTGCAAATAGTGTTCAATGCCCCAATGATTGTATATGATGTCCATGATGTGCTTCATGCCCCTTTTTTGGATCGCGGTGGTCAATTGGGTCATCGCCTCGTTACCACCATACCGCGGGTCTATTTTGTAATGGTCCGTGATGGCATAGCCGTGGTAGCTGTCCCGCTCCATATCATTTTCTAAAACGGGATTGATCCAAAGTGCCGTTGCACCAAGCCTTTCAATATGGTCGAGACCCATTTGAATACCTTGGAGGTCACCTCCGTGACGCGCGTAGGGTGCTTCGCGATTCGTGCCACGCTCGCGCATGCCGGGTATATCGTCGTTCGTGGTGTCGCCGTTGTGGAATCGGTCAGGGGTGATCAGGTAGATGAGGTCGCTGTCGCTCAATCCTTGTGGCTTGTGGTCGTTTCGTTTGAGAAGGGGAAAATCGAAAGTGTAAGGACCAATTTTTAGAGGAATGGCCGCCTTGGTATAATTGGGACGAATCCATAATCGGACGTGGGAATAGTGGTCCCCGTAATGCGAGGTTTGTAGGACCTTTCCCGCATCATTGTGGACGATAACGTCCCACTTTAGAAGGCCCTCGCCTTGAAGTAAGATTTCTACCGTATCTAAGGGGTGATTTACCCACCAATTGGGCGGATCCATGCGGTGCACTTTTTGCCCTTTAAGCGAGAAACTGGCAACCAGCAGTACGGTGAGGAAAACGATTTTAGAAGCAGATTTCTTCATTTGATGCAGTAATATGCAATAATATGGTTAAAAATCGGCCAAAATCCTCTTAGCACCTGTATTTGTTTGGACTAACTTTGAGGAGTACTAAGTACATTTAATAATCAATCTATCATAATTATGAAAAAACTCTACGCTTTAGCAGCTGCCTTATTTTTGGGTGTAACTGCATTTGCTCAAACACACAGCGTTACGTTCCAAGTAGATTTAGGATCTGCTTCTGTGAATTCTAACGGTGTACACGTAGCAGGATCATTCCAAAGCTGGTCACCTTCAACGACCGGTTTAACGCAAGTCGGTACGTCTTCAATCTATGCTACTACAGTCAGTGTATCCGCTGGTCAATTGGAGTATAAATTTCTTAACGGTAACGCTTGGGGAGACGACGAAAGTGTTCCTTCTGCAGTTAATGTTGGAACCAATGGTAACGGTAACCGTTGGGCGGTAATCTCTTCAGATACCACCCTTCCTGCGGTTATGTTCGCAGGTGCAGCGCCAGCTGGACAGAAAGCCATTCAATTTAAAGTGGATTACGCTTTACAAACGTTAAGTGCGGACTCTGCGCACGTTGCTGGAAACTTTCAAGGTTGGGACCCAGCCAAAAGTCAGATGGTAAATTTTGACGGTGTGTACCGTTACATTGCTTATGTCGGTAAAACGGATTCTACCTATTTTAAGTTTCTAAATGGAAATACTTGGAGTGATGTTGAGTCTGTACCTTCTACATGTCAAGCATCAACAGCAGGTATTAATCAAGGTGACAATCGATTCTACACAGATACAGTCAGCGGTGTTTACGAGGTGTGTTACAACATGTGTGGCCCTTGTATGGTAGTATCTACATATGACATTACAGTGAATGTTGATGTGAGTTCTATCGCCGCGTGTGGTACTGTAGACTCTGTTACACTTGCAGGCCCAATCAATGGTTGGGGTGGAGAATTGATGACGGATCCAGACGGTGACGGCATTTATTCAATCTCTTACACAGATGTAGATTCAGGCGATTTCCAGTTCAAGGCACGTATCCACGAAAACGGCAATACCAACTGGGAAGGCGGTGGTAACAAAATCGTTACTGTGAGCTCTGATTCTACAGTTGCAACCCGTTGTTTCGGTAACGATACATACGGTCCTTGTGCAGCTGTTCCAGCTACAGCGGATGTTACATTCATCGTTGACTTTACACAAGCAGCATTTACTCCTGCAGATACCATCTATTTAATGGGTGCGTTCACACAGTGGGATGCAAATGCCGTTCCTATGGTTCCTCATTCTGTTGCGGGTCAGTACATTGCTACGGAAGCGAATTACTGTCCAGGTACTATGGAATACCGTTTCTCAAATGGTGACCCAAGCAACACTGCAAATCATGAGCCAGTTCCTATGGATTGTGGTGTAGACAATGGTGTGGGTTCGTACAACCGTTTCTTCGCGCGTTCAGGTAGTGCTGATACTGTACAACACATCTTCGGTCAGTGTTCATTCATTTCTGTTGAAGAAGATGCACTTTCAGGCGTGAGCATTCGTCCTAACCCAATGAATGAAAGCGCAACAATCGCTTTAGGCAACGCAGGACGCTATTCAGTTCGTGTATTTGATATTACTGGCCGCGTAGTTGCTGGCTTCGAAAACGTACAAGGTGATATCACTTTAGAGCGCAATAATATGGTGAGCGGTATGTATTATGTGAACATCGCTGATGCGAAGGGCGCAACGAAAACACTCAAGGTTATTGTTGAATAAGCGATACCGTTATATGTAATTACAGATCCCCTGGGCGCGCAGCGCCCAGGGGATTTTTTTTGCCTTTATCCCATAAAAAAGCGCGCCCATCGGGCGCGCTTTTTCTATTTATTGAAGATTTTAAAAGTCTAGTGAAGCAGGCCGTTTTCTACAGCAAATCGCACGAGACCAGCGGTGTTGTTCATGCCCAATTTATTCAAAATGTTTTGTCGGTGGTTGTCGATGGTGCGTTTCGACAAGAAAAGTTTTTTAGCAATTTCTTCATTCGTCAATTGGTCTGCTATGTATTTGAGAATTTCAATCTCTCGCTTACTTAATCGGGCAACGGCTGGGTTATTGCTGTGGAATTCAGCAAATGTCTTGCCTAAAATTCTCCGTTCAATGAGCGAATTTGCAATGTCCAAAGCATAGTACAGGCGGCCTTCTAGAATGGCTGTGATGGCTTTTATAAGCTCGCCAGTATCGACACTCTTTTTAATAAAACCCTGAGCTCCAGCTTTCAGCATGTGCTCCACTACATTCATGTCGTCCGATTCCGAAAATCCTAAGACCGACTGTTCGGGCGACAAGCGCAATAATGATTTCGTGAGTTCTGCTCCGGAGTGTTTACCCAGTTG
Source organism: Flavobacteriales bacterium UBA4585 (assembly GCA_949487015.1). Classification (GTDB taxonomy): domain Bacteria; phylum Bacteroidota; class Bacteroidia; order Flavobacteriales; family Schleiferiaceae; genus UBA10364. Next base: position 18,720 of record CATAQZ010000048.1, on the reverse strand, counting down.
CGAATCAGTGATGATTAAATGAAAAGCATATTGATCGGCCAATTTTAAGGCATCTAGAATGTTCCCAGCCTCTTTAACCTGGAACGAATAGGACTCAAACTTGCCCATTTCAAGCATGGTTTTAATCCCTCCTCGTACAATAGGGTGGTCGTCCACTACGAGAATACTAATGGTTTTGTTCATAATTGACATGTAAGCGAACTCCGAATGTAGTGAAAATGCTTAAAATGAATCGATTGAGAGCGTATTAATCGCTTAAAATCACAAAATCGTAGGTATTTAGGCTTGTGGTTATTCACAGTGCGCTGTCAATAAAATAAATGTCTATATTTGTCGAAACTTTTTGACTTGCAAAAGGGGGACCTAGAGTCCCCTCTTTTATTGGTGGTAATTTATGGAATACGACAAAGTAGCAAAAGCCTTAACGACTGCGGCGGATGAAAACGACGCCTTTTTGGTTGATCTTGAAGTCAAGCCGAATAATGTGATTGTTGCTTATGTCGATGCTGATTCTGGTCTTACGATTGAGCAGATTAAAATGATTAATCGTAAAGTAGAATCGTTACTAGACCGAGATGAAGAAGATTTCAATCTAACGGTAAGTAGCCCAGATTTAACGCGTCCCCTTAAAATTTGGCGCCAATACAAAAAGAACGAAGGTCGCTTCTTAAAAGTGAAATACGACGATAGAGAAGACGAAGGTCAGCTGATCGAAGTAGCGGAAGAGTACATTGTGCTCAGCGTGCCTCAGAAAAAGAAGAGTGACCCCAACAAGGAATTAAAAATTGAATTCACGGCGCTTACCGAAGCAAAAGTGGCAATTAAGTTTAAATAGGATTATTCAGATATAAACAATGGAAAATCAGGCGATTATTGAAAGCTTCCTCGCGTTTAAGGAGGAGAAAAATATCGACAGAATTACGCTCATGGCATTCATCGAAGAGGCTTTTCGCAACCAGTTGCGCAAGAAGTACGAAGACGATGAAAACTTTGATGTGATTGTTAACCCGGATAAGGGTGATTTGGAGATTTGGCGTAACCGTACGGTAGTTGAAGACGGTGCAGTAGAGGACGATAACATGGAAATCGAACTTAGCGCAGCATTGAAAATTGAGCCAGATTACGAAGTAGGTGAAGAAGTTTCGGAAGAGGTTAAACTGATCGATTTAGGACGCCGATTCATCTTAGCATTCCGTCAAAACTTAGTAAGTCGTATTCAAGAGCACGACAGCTCTGAATTGTTCAAGCGCTATAAAGATTTAGAAGGTGAGATCATTACAGGTGAAGTACACCACGTACGTCACCGCGAAGTCATCGTTTACGACGATGAAGGAAATGAGCTTATTCTTCCGAAAGATCAAATGATTGGTGAGCGCGAATTTTTCCGTAAAGGAGATCCTATCCGCGCCGTTGTTAAAGAGGTTGTGTTCCGCGGAACGAAGCCTGTGGTCATTATGTCTCGTACAGATGAGCGCTTCTTAGCAAAATTATTTGAGCAAGAAATCCCTGAGGTATACGACGGTTTGATCACCATCAAAGGTGTGGTGCGTATTCCTGGTGAAAAAGCGAAAGTTGCAGTAGAATCATACGACGATAGAATCGACCCTGTAGGTGCCTGTGTAGGTATGAAGGGATCCCGTATTCATTCAATCGTTCGCGAATTACGCAATGAGAATATTGATGTAATTAACTACACTACGAACTTACAATTGTACATCCAGCGTGCATTAAGCCCTGCTAAAGTGACCAGCCTCAACATTGATGAGGAAGCGGGTCGTGTAGAGGCTTTTTTAGCACCAGATCAGGTGAGTTTAGCCATCGGTCGTGGTGGTACTAACATTCGTCTTGCCAGTAAATTGGTAAGCATGGAGATTGACGTGTACCGCGATGATATTGAAATCGAAGACGATATTGAATTGGATCAATTCTCTGATGAGATTGAAGCATGGGTTATCGCGGAATTGAAAAAGATTGGATGTGATACTGCGAAGAGCGTGTTGAAATTGACCAAAGAGGAATTGGTTTCACGTGCGGATTTAGAAGTTGAGACGGCAGAGCACATCCTAAACGTACTTCAGAAAGAATTCGAAGACGAAGAATAAGAAAACACCTAAAGACACTCTATGAGTAGCGTCAGATTAAGTAAAGCGACAAAAGAGCTTAACATTTCCTTAGACCGTGCGGTGGAGGAATTGGCTAAACATGGCCATGAAATTCCAAACAACCGTAACCACAAAATCACGAACGATCAGTACGAGGTTTTGATGACGGCGTTTGCCGATGACCTTGCGCGCAAAAAGCGCTCTGAAGAGGTTAGTCAGCAAGTGAAGGAAGAAAAAGAAATTCTTAGAGGGACTAAGGATACGGCTGCGGCACCTGCTGAAGAAGCAGCACCTGAGCCTGCATCCGTTGAAGAGGCCCCTGTCGTTGAGGCTCCAAAGGAGGTTGCTCCTGAAAAGCCAGCGCCGGCCCCAGAAGAGGTTCCTGCAGCAGCGCCAACTGTTGAGGCTGTACCAGAAGTTGAGGTAACAAAGGAAATCGAAGTTGAAGCGCCGAAAGAAAGCACTCCTGATAACGGGGGTCTTAAGGTGATGGGTAAAATTGATTTAGATGCCCAGAAACCAAAGAAAAAAGAGGCCCCAGCGAAACCAAAAAAGGTAGCTCCAACCAAAAAATCTTCAGGTGGTGGTGCGCACAATGCACCGAAGCCGGTTGAACCAACACCTGCGAAAGAAGAGGTTCCACAGACGCCTCAGGATCAAGAAATCAAAACGAAATACGTTAAGATTGACGGACCAAAGTTCACAGGACAAAAAATCGTCCTTCCGGTAGAAAAGCCAAAGGAGAACAAGAAGAAGCGTACGCGCATTAAGAAACAAGGTCCAGGTGGCGCGACACCCGCGCAAAATGACCCGAAAAATCGCAACAATACTCGCGGTCCTCAAAAGAGAGGTCCAGCAGGTGGTCGCGGACGCAAGCAGCCTGTTGTCGCTAAGCAAGAGTTAACAGACGAGCAAATCCAAAAGCAAATCAAGGAAACCCTTGAAAAGCTTACTTCTGGAAAGAAAAATAAAGGCGCAAAAATTCGTCGTGATAAACGTGCGGAACGCCGCGAAAGAGAAGAACTTGCGGACATTCAAGCAGCAGAAGAAAGCAAAGTATTACAGGTAACGGAATTCGTTACTGTTACGGAGCTTGCGAACATGATGGATGTATCGGTGAACGAAGTTATTGGTTCATTGATGGGAGTTGGCGTGATGGTAACGATGAACCAGCGTTTGGATGCAGAGATGCTTGAGATGGTGGCAGAAGAGTTTGGCTTTAGTGTCAACTTCGTTGATGAAGAGGTTACTGAATCCTTCCTTGAAGAAGAAGATAATGAGGAGGACTTGAAGCCACGTTCACCGATTGTAACGGTAATGGGACACGTTGATCACGGTAAGACTTCTTTATTAGATTACGTACGCAAAGCTAACGTGATTGCCGGTGAAGCAGGGGGTATTACCCAGCACATTGGAGCGTATAGCGTAAAAGTGCATACCGGTCAGACCATTACGTTCTTAGATACGCCAGGTCACGAGGCTTTTACAGCGATGCGTGCACGTGGTGCGCAAGTCACTGATATAGCGATTATCGTTGTTGCTGCAGATGATGCGGTGATGCCACAAACGAAAGAAGCCATTTCACATGCACAAGCAGCTGGCGTTCCTATCGTTATTGCGATCAACAAAGTTGACCGTGATGTAGCAAACCCGAACAAGATTAAAGAGCAATTGGCGCAAGAGAACGTTCTAGTCGAAGATTGGGGCGGTAGCGTACAATGTCAGGAGATTTCGGCAAAAACAGGTCTAAATATTGAAGAGCTACTAGATAAGGTAATCTTAGAGGCAGAAATGCTTGATTTGAAAGCCAATCCTAGTAAGAACGCAAGCGGAACTATTGTTGAAGCCTCATTAGATAAAGGGCGTGGATACATGTGTACTGCTTTGATTCAGTCCGGCACCATGAAGGTGGGTGATTACGTACTCGCTGGCCAACATAGTGGTAAAGTAAAAGCCATGTTGGATGAACGCGGTAATCGTATTAAAGTAGCTGGTCCTTCTACCCCAGTAAATCTATTAGGTTTAGACGGAGCGCCAACTTCTGGAGATCGTTTCATCATCATGGACGATGAAAGAGAGGCGAAACAAATTGCACAAAAACGTTTGCAGTTGCAGCGTGAGCAAAGTGTTCGTTCGCAGAAACAGATGACGCTTGAAGAAATTGGACGCCGTTTGAAAGTAGGAGATTTCCAAGAGCTCAACATTATCCTTAAGGGTGATGTGGACGGTTCGGTTGAAGCTCTTTCTGATTCGTTGCAGAAATTAACTACTGAAGAAATTCAGGTAAACATCATTCACAAGGGTGTGGGTCAGATTTCTGAAAGTGACGTATTGTTAGCGACGGCATCTCAAGCCATATTAGTTGGTTTCCAGGTCCGCCCTTCTGCGCAAGCACGTAAGCTTGCTGAGAAGGAAGAAGTAGAAATCCGTATGTATTCTATCATCTATGATGCCATCAATGAAATTCGCGACGCCATGGAAGGCATGCTTTCTGCTGAGGTCAAAGAAGAGATTAAGGGTACAGCTGAGATTCGTGAGACGTTCAAGATTTCTAAAGTTGGAACCATCGCAGGATGTATGGTTACAGACGGTGTCATTGAGCGTAGTAGTGATGTACGCATCATTCGTGATGGTGTAGTTGTTTACACCGGAAAACTAGGTTCACTCAAGCGTTTCAAGGACGATGCAAAAGAAGTTCGTCAAGGCTTTGAATGTGGTTTAAACATCGAAAAGTTCAATGATATCAAAGTTGGAGATGTCGTAGAAGCCTTTGGATTTACAGAGGTCAAGCGTACACTCTAAGCCGCGATTTTTTAGAATATACAATCCCCCGGGCGCCTTGCGCCCGGGGGATTTTTTTTGAATTCACTTTTGGTTAAAGCACAATGCTACCATTTAAAGAGTATCGCTCCTACCAAGAATAGCGCGCCATAAACAGCTGCGATACCTCCTATCCAATACAGCAATAATATCGGTGTTGAAGGACCGTTCTTTAGCTCAGGGTCAGCGGATACTTTCCAGGCTACAGGCTTCCAGGCGCCTCCAGGTCGTACCGTACTGTAAAACTCTACGAGTGTGCTACTAGATTCAGGCGCAGTAACGTACATCACTAATAGCCAAGCTAGGGTGGTAAAGCCAACGGTAAAGAAGAAGCTGTCGGGAAACGCCCAAGCTAACCCATAATGAGCGATAGCGTAAGCGACAAAAGGAGCTACTGTAGCTGTAATTTCTGCCCACGCATTAATACGCCACCAGTACCACCGAAGAATGAGAACTAAGCCTAACCCCGCACCGCACTCCATGATAAACTGCCAAACACCAGCGATACTGTTCATTTGCGAAGTAATCAAAAGACCTAAGAAAGCCAGCAAGAGCGTGGTCGCTCTCGAAATGCCCAGACTTAAGCGCCGTGGTGCATTGGGTCGCAGAAAACGTAAATAGAAGTCGTTAATTAAGTAGGACGCCCCCCAATTTAATTGGGTGGACATTGTTGACATATATGCAGCAAAGAAAGAGGCAAGCAACATGCCTAAAATTCCTTTAGGGAGGTAATCGCGCATGATGAAAATATAACCAAACCTGTAGTCTTGTTGATACTTTAATGCTTCTGGAAGTCGCTCTCCATAAATAGGTTCCCATGTGGCGACCCATTGTGTATATTCAGATTGTTGTTCCGCGGTAAGCGGTTCACAATCATAGATGCCTGTGAGGCACTCATAATTAATAAAATCCGGTGTTTGTTCTGCGAGATTGTTCTGACCGCCATATAATGCGATAGCGCTCAAGGCGACGATGATCCATGGCCAAGGGCGTACTGCGTAGTGGCCAATTTGAAATAGTGCGCTCGCTAAAAATGAGCTCCGTTCGTCTTTAGTGGACAGCATTCGTTGCGCACTGTAACCGCCGCCGCCGGGCTCTGCTCCGGGGTACCAAGAAGTCCACCACACCATTCCGAAAAAAGCGAGGAATGAGGCCAATGAGATTTGATACCTCCCGTCACTTTCACCGTCACCAACGGACGGTAAAAAGGAGAACGTTTCCTCGGGTAGGGCCCCACGAAGGCCTGCAAGGCCACCAACTTCTGGCGCTTTTAATACGTAAAAGGCTAAGGCTATGGAACCAGACATGGCCAAAACGAATTGGAATACATCGGTATACACGACTCCTTTGAGCCCGGAAAAACTGACGTAAAAAACGACAATAAGCAGCGCAACCCCGGTCCATGCAAAAGCAGACTCGTGAGTCATCCCGAAGAAGCCTTCAAGCAGCGTAATCATTGCAACATTTACCCATCCCATGATGAGAATATTCATGATACCCCCGAGGTAAACGGCTTTGAATCCACGAAGCAAAGCAGCAGGACGTCCGGAGTATCTAAATTCAATGAATTCCACCTCAGTCGTTAGCCCAGAACGTCGCCACAATCGGGCAAAAAATACTGTGGTCAACATGCCACCTGCCAGTAGGTTCCACCAAAGCCAATTCCCGCTTATCCCATATTGACCTACGAGTTCCGTTACGGCTAAAGGCGTATCCGCAGCGAAGGTAGTAGCAACCATAGAGATACCTGCGATGTACCAGGGAAGTGATCGGCCTCCTAAGAAGTATTCACTTAACGTTTTCTTTTTACTTCGACCGAAATACAGGCCAATCAAAACAGTCGAAAGGAGGAGAACGACAAGAACAATGATATCCGTAGTGCTAAGAATCATGGCGCGGTTTAGTTTCGTTTGTTTGCAAAGAAATCAGTGAGCAACTGGGCACATTCTTCGGCCATTATGCCACTGGTGATTTTCGTTTTTGGATGCATGGGACCGCCGTGCTTTTTATAGCCTCGTTTTTCATCGCTTGCGCCAAAAACTACGTGACCCATCTGTGACCAAAACAAGGCTCCTGCGCACATCGGACAGGGCTCAAGCGTGACGTAAAGCGTGCATTTTTGAAGGTATTTATTGCCGAGATAATTACTTGCAGCAGTAATTGCCTGAATTTCAGCATGTGCCGTTACATCGGTAAGTAATTCTGTGAGGTTGTGGCTGCGCGCTATGATACGTCCGGCAGCTACGATTACCGCTCCAACAGGGACTTCTCCTGCCGCTGCAGCAACCTGAGCTTCAGCCAAAGCGGCCCGCATATATACATTGTGATCGTTTAGGTCTATCATCTTCTACGCAAAATAGGGAATTGGCCCACAAGTTTGGCTATTTTTGCGGTTCAAACACCACCAAAGATGTACAGATCTCATACTTGCGGCGAATTGCGCGCATCACACATAGGACAAACAGTAACGATCGCCGGTTGGGTTCAGCGCTCACGCGAATTGGGCGGCATGACCTTCTTAGATTTACGTGACCGTTACGGGATTACTCAGGTTGCTTTTAATGAAGAGTGGGATGCCGATTTATTACAAGAGGCGAGAAAATTGGGCCGCGAGTGGGTCGTACAAATCGAAGGTGAAGTAATTGAGCGCCACAGCAAGAATGCCAATATGCCTACTGGTGATGTTGAGATTAAGAGTATAAAGCTTGTGGTTTTAAACGCAGCGAATACACCTCCCTTTACTATTGAAGAAGAAAGTGATGGCGGCGAGGAGCTCCGTATGAAGTACCGCTATTTAGACTTACGTCGCGGTCCGCTACAGCGAAATTTAGCGTTGAGAAACCGGGTGAATATAGAGGTGCGCAAGTATCTAGACGCACAAGGCTTCATGGACATCGAGACGCCGTTCTTGATCAAATCTACACCAGAAGGTGCCCGCGATTTTGTAGTGCCTTCTCGTATGCAGGAGGGTAAATTCTACGCATTACCTCAGAGCCCGCAGACGTTTAAGCAGCTGTTGATGGTGAGTGGTTACGATAAGTATTATCAGATTACACGTTGTTTCCGAGATGAAGATTTACGTGCGGACCGTCAGCCAGAGTTTACACAGATTGACTGTGAGATGGCCTTTGTAGAGCAAGAAGATATCTTGAATACGTTCGAGGGATTGTTGCTTCATCTTTTAAAGGACGTTAAGGGAGTAGAAATTGATAGTGTGCCACGAATGACCTATGCGGAGGCCATGGAACGCTACGGAAATGACAAGCCAGACATTCGTTTTGGGATGGAATTAGCCAACCTTAATGCATTAACACAGAATCTAGGATTCATGGTCTTCGATCAGGCAGAGACTGTTTTGGGTATTGCAATTCCAGGCGCAGCGTCATGGACGCGTAAGCAGATTGATAAATTAACCGATTGGGTGAAGCGCCCAGATATCGGTATGAAGGGCATGGTCTACTGTAAGGTCAATGAGGACGGAACCTACAAGAGCTCTGTAGATAAATTTTATACTCAAGAACAACAAGCTGAATGGGCGAAAGCTGCTGATGCGAAGCCGGGTGATTTGATTTTAATTTTAGCCGGTGAGGAGCGTTTAACGCGCAAAGCCACATCTGAATTACGCTTGCACATCGCAGAGGAATTAGGCTTGCGTGACCCAGAAGTCTTCGCACCGCTATGGGTAATGGATTTCCCGCTTTTAGAATGGGATGATGAAACGGAGCGTTATCATGCAATGCACCACCCTTTTACTTCCCCTAAACCTGAAGATATTGACCTTATCGATACGGATCCTGGCAATGTGCGTGCAAATGCATACGATCTCGTGTTAAACGGAAATGAAATCGGTGGTGGATCTATACGTATTCACGATCGTGCGCTTCAAAGCCGCATGTTTGATTTGTTAGGATTTAGCAAGGAAGAAGCTGAGAAGCAGTTCGGTTTCTTGATGAGTGCTTTTGAATACGGAGCGCCTCCTCATGGTGGTTTAGCTTTCGGTTTTGACCGATTAGTAGCAATCCTCGGCGGTGCTGAGGTTATTCGCGATTTCATTGCTTTCCCGAAAAATAATGCGGGTCGTGATGTTATGATTGATGCTCCGGCTACTATTGACAGTATCCAGTTAAATGAGTTAAAGCTTAAAACTACTGCGAAAACGGAAGAATAGAGTATAGTTTTTTGCTTAGATTAGGGCTCCTTAAAACCCTATTATGCTACGCAGCCTTTTACTTTCTGTAGCCTTTACCGCCGCTTTTTTACCAGCCTCAGCTCAAAACCGTGAGACTTCATCTCCTAGTGCATCTGACATTGCGTCGATGACATGGGTAGAAGCTATGCAAGATTACCGCGTTAATTTTCATACGGTAGTGGATAAATTCAATGCTGAATTTGATGGTAAGCCCTATGAAAAAGGGCACGGCTGGAAGCAATTCAAGCGCTGGGAATACATGATGGAAGAGCGTGTTGGTGAATCTGGTGTTCGCCCACATCCATCCGTTTTGTATCAAGCCATTCAACAGCAACAGGCATCTACTACAACAGAATATGGCGAGTGGTCAGTCATGGGTCCTGTGAATGCTCCCTCAGGGGGTGGAATAGGTCGTATTAATGGTGTTGCCTTTCACCCTAACCACCACGACACTATTTATGCCGGTGCTCCAGCAGGCGGCCTCTGGGTAAGTTACGATGATGGACAGAGCTGGACCACGTTTACAGACGAATTAACGAATCTAGGTGTTAGTGATCTAGCTATTGATCCGTTGCACCCAGATACCATGTACCTCGCTACAGGTGATCGTGATGCTGCGGATACGTATAGCTTCGGTCTATTAAAGTCTACGGACGGAGGGGTTACTTGGAACACTACCTCCCTGTCATGGTCGACCTCTCAAAACTATAGAATAGCGAGGATTGTCGTCCATCCAGACAGCACACATATAGTTCTTGCGGCCACGAACGCAGGGGTTTATCGCAGCACCAACTACGGTCAGAACTTCACGTTAGAACAAAGCGGATCGTTCTACGGGATGCGCATGGGACACGGAGATACGGTCTTTGCAACTACAAGTGGCTCTAACCCGAAATTATATCGCTCTGCAGATGCAGGTGAAACGTGGACACAAATGACCAGTGGATTGCCGACGAATGGAAAGTATCGCTGTGAAGTTGCGGTAAGCTCAGTTCCTGGTAAGGTGTATTTAGTATACGGTTCATCAAATTATGGTTTTGGTGGGCTATACCGTTCAACAGATGGTGGATCGAATTGGAGTTTAATGAGCTCTACGCCCAATATTATGGGTTGGTCAAATAATGGATCAGGCTCTGGTGGTCAAGCGTGGTATGATTTAACCATTGCATGTGATCCCAATTCTGAAAACACTATTTACGTAGGCGGTGTGAATATATGGAAGTCAACGAATGGCGGAACTAACTGGACGTGTGTGGGACACTGGTACGGTGCAGGCTCAACGCCCTACGTTCATGCGGATCACCACCATGCAGATTTTAGACCGGGTACCTCTGAATTGTATGTAGGAACCGATGGTGGTGTCTATAAAACAACGAACAGCGGAAGTTCTTGGAGCGATTTGAACGACGGGATGAACATCACGCAATACTATAAAATTAGTCAGAGTACTTCGGATACCGCGGTTATACTGGCCGGTGCTCAGGACAACGGATCCCATTTGCGCAGTACGACTGTGAATTGGTCAGAAGTCACAGGTGGTGATGGAATGGACAACGGTGTAGATGCGGTTAATGATAACCTCATGTATACTTCTATCTATTACGGAGACTTCTACAAGAGCACAAATGGCGGTGGCTTTTTCAGTTCTATTAATACCTTATCTGTTTCGGGCTCAGGAAACTGGGTAACTCCGTTTAATACAGACCCAGTAACTACGAACACCGTATACGCAGGTTTCAAGAAAATATGGAAATCAACGAATGCGGGAGGTTCATGGTCAGCTACCTCTTCAAATAATATTAGTGGTAATTCGAACATCGATGAATTCGAAGTTGCGCCATCGAATACTGATTACATCTATACGCTCATAAACAGTAATATTTACGTCTCTACAAATGGAGGAAGTAGTTGGTCTAGCATTACACCTTCCGGCTCGATGAGCCCATCTCCAAATAATATCTCAGGCGTAGCTATTGATCCGAACGACGAAGAGCATATCGTCATTTCTATCAGCGGTTATGCTGGCAACAGAAAGGTGATGGAATCCTTTAATGCCGGTTCAACATGGTCGAATCTAAGTTCAGGTTTGCCTAACGTGCCAGCTACTGCGGTAGCTTTTGAAGGAGGCTCTAGTGATGGTATTTATGTTGGTACCGATATCGGTGTGTACTACACGAGTTCCAATTTTTCGAATTGGATCAGTTTTAATAAAAACCTGCCGAATGTCATTATTTCGGACATTGAGATTTATGCAGACGACGCCCTTATTCGTATCGGTACGTATGGTCGTGGTGTATGGCAAAGCCCATTAATGAGTGGCTTTACGAATGCACCGGTGGCATCTTTTACAGCAGATCCTTTAGCGACCTGTTCTTTAGGTGATACCATTTCCCTTACAGACTTATCAAGCGGACTACCGACTTCTTGGTATTGGCAGATTTCGCCCTCAACCTACAGCTTTGTAGGAGGGACCAACGATAGCTCCCAATTCCCAAAAGTGGTCTTTACCGCAACAGGTGCATACACGGTGACCTTGACTGCAAGCAATAATTACGGAACAGACGATACAACAGCCTTTCAGATTCTAGGTGTGGGTGGTGCGCCGTTACCATTTACAGAAGATTTCGAGTCTGGGCTCTCCGGTTGGGAGATTGCTAATCCTGATGCTGGAATCACCTGGTCTGCTGGGACAGTAAATGGAACAAGTCCAGGAAGTACTGCGATGACGATCAATCATTATTCCTACAGTACTACGGGCGCTTTAGATGAATTAATAAGTCCTGCGCTTGACTTTACGAACGATACGTTAATTAATCTGGAATTTGAATATGCCTCAGCGTATTATTCAAGCGGTTATAAGGATAGTTTGAAAGTGTATGTGAGTGACGATTGTGGATCAACTTGGGATTTAGTTGCTGCTTATGACGGTTCTGACGCCAGTTTCACTACAGCAGGAGCAGTTACCTCAGCATTTGCACCGGCCGATTCGACCTACTGGTGCCACGGATCGTCTTCAGTGACCTGTCCAACTATTGATTTAGACGCATACAGTGGTACTCCTGGAGTTCGAATTAAATTCGTTGCAGTGAATGGCTATGGGAATAATATATATCTCGATAACATTAATATTTCAGGCCAAGCGCAATTCCCGCCAGTTGCCTCTTTCACAGGCGATACAGCCGGTTGTACAGGTAAGACATTACAATTCTATGATTATACCGCACCGTCCGCTGCATCACGCTTATGGTCTTTCCAAGGTGGAACGCCAAGCACAAGTACTTCTGCGAATCCATCGGTGACCTACGCGACTCCTGGAACTTACGATGTGAAGCTAGTAGTTGCTAATGCTGCGGGAGTCGACTCAATAGTACTATCAAACTACGTAACCATTATCAGTGCGCCTTCAGCAGGTATAGCACTTACGAGTTCGACATCTTCTACACTGTGTAGTGGAGATAGTGCAACATTTACAGCCACACCAACCAATGGTGGATTGAATCCAACAATAAATTGGATCCTGAACGGTTCTGTTGTCGCAAGCAATACGTTTACCTATGGAGGTACTTTCGCAAACAACGATGTACTTAAAGTAGAAATGGTTAGCGCAGACGATTGTGTTGCTAATCCTGTAGTAGCCGACTCCATTGTCCTTTCAGTGAACAGTCTTCCGGCCGTATCACTAGGATCGCAAGGGTATGTTTGTGAATTGGATGGGCCTCAACTTCTTTCGGGCGGTCAGCCTTCAGGCGGTGTGTATAGTGGTTCGGGCATTGTTAATGATAGTATTTATCCTGCGACAGCGGGAGTGGGTTCTCATTGGGTCTATTACACCTACACGGACGTGACTACAGGTTGCTCGCGGACCAAACAACGTGCAATTAGTGTGCAACCGGCACCCGGTAAGCCAACGGTTTCTCAGAACACCACTGGTGAGCTCGAGGCAGCTACGCCTGCAGGAACCTTTACTTATGAATGGTTAGACGCAAACATGGATCCAATTAGCGGGGCGAATGGAATGACCTTCTTGCCACAATCCAATGGAGATTATTACGTTAGAATATTCTCAAATATTCAGTGTTCAAACGTTTCAGATGCCTACAGCGTGATGAATATCGGTCTAGGTGAAGCTTTGACTTCAGGTTGGAGTGTCTATCCAAATCCGGCACAAAAAGTATTGACTCTTCGTGTTGAAGGAGCTGCAGATGTACGTTTATTAGACGCTTCGGGAAGATTGGTATATGAAGGCCGTGTAAGCGGAGAGGCGCAGTTAGATGTGCAAGATTGGGCACGTGGAACCTATGTGCTACAGATTATAACCGATGCGGGCGTAGCGAATGAAGCTATTGTATTGCAGTAAGCTAAACTCATATAAAATAGAAAGCCCCGAAGCATTTGCTTCGGGGCTTCTTTATGTTTAAAGGACTTGAGTGATTACGCAACAACCATGTGCGCAATCATGCTTTTAAATAATTCTAATCCGTCTTCATTTCTAAGCTCTGCGTCCGCTGCACGTTCTGGGTGAGGCATCATGCCAAAAACGTTTTTAGCTGCATTAGAAACCCCCGCAATGTTCTCTAGCGCGCCGTTAGGATTAACGGCAGAACCAACTTCTCCTTCAGCAGTACTGTATTGGAAAAGGATTTGATCATTGGCTTTTAATTCTGCCAATGTCTCCTCTGAGCAGTAGTAATTTCCTTCACCGTGTGCGATAGGAATTTTATAGCCGCGTGTATGATCGAGATCAGCGCTAATTCCAGCAGATTTAGAAACCGGTTTGATGTATACGTTTTTACAAATGAACTTGTGGCTGTCGTTGTGACGAAGCGCTCCTGGTAATAATCCGCTTTCGGTTAGAATTTGGAATCCATTGCATACACCTAAAACGTAACCTCCATTGTTTGCAAACTCAATCACGCTGCCCATGATCGGGCTCATCTTTGCGATGGCGCCTGAACGTAGGTAATCTCCATACGAGAAACCACCCGGCAATACTACACAATCCACTCCTTGAAGATCGGTGTCTTTGTGCCATAGATTGACCGTTTCGTGTCCCATAATGGTTCCGAGTACATACATCATATCGTGGTCACAGTTCGACCCGGGGAAGGTGATTACACCGAATTTCATAGCAATTGGCTTAAAATATTTCTAGCAAAGGTACGTGGTTTTGATTGAATATGCGACTGAGAAAAGCGATGTGATGCATCGAAAAGTTACCGTACGATTTGAAAGGATATTGTGCCTCACCGAAACTAGTTGATGTGCCTTTTTCTACTCCTCGATTTGGTCTAATATTACGGACTGTATACAGATATGGGTACATTTTTAATGTATTCCGATGAAGTGTTTTTTAGTCGGATTTGAACGGAATAAATCCCAGTAGATAACTGCTTTTCACCCCATAAATAGGGGCCTATTCCGATAGGATTATCTCCTGCAATTCCTTGAAAAGAATGCCATTGAGTGATGGGGCGGCCGGCGCGATCTAAAAGCCGAAGTGAGAGGACGTCTCCGGCCGCCATGGACACCCACAGATCGGTCGAAGGCAGGTAATGATTAGGGTCAAAGCTGAGGTGGGAGCGTTTAAGATGCGCACTGAGTTCAACGCCACCCATGGAGGAGGCGCAGCTGTTGGTGGCGTTCGGAGAGGCTTCTGAAGGGCAGCACCAGCGTGCATGGTGGGGTGCCCAATTCGAGGGAGTGCGACCAGGACTGTGCAGGGAAATGCGTTCCCAACTTCTGTGTTCGAGCGGCGCTTCCCAAGGACTGTAAGTGATTTCGTCTAAGGTTCGTGCGCCGGTTCCTTGCAGGAGCAGTGCGGTTGTATCGTTGGGTAAGGTTGTAGGGCTTGGAAAGGCACGAATTTGATGTGGAGCGAGTAACGGGAAGAGGGCCAGTTGTAGCGCACAAAAGGCGGGTGTGGCATCGTAAAAACGGTACGCTGAGGTTGCAGAAGGGGTAGTTTTTAGAAGGCGCAGCGGGTCAAGGCGAATAGGCCGGTGGCTGGTGGAGGCCAATTCTATGAACTCTTCTAATTGGTCCGGAGCGGCGTGGACTTCATTGATAAACACGTTTCCTGAATCTGGGAATTCAGCAGGTAGGAGATGGAGGCTTGAATCTCCCAGAAGTGGTGGAAGTACCGCTTGAACCAAGGGCAGTAAGAAAGGCGCATCGGAGGTCCATTGTGCTTGTAGTTTTGGTGAGAGCAGGTGGAGGTAGGAATAGAGCGAATGGGAAAATTGAACATAGTTGGTACCGTTTTCATCCCCAAAAAGACCATTGGGTGGGTTTTTAGGAAGGTTTTTAGACGGAATGGGTCCAGAAATGGGGGTTGCAGTGGGAGCGACGCGCCATTGCGAAGTGGTATAGGATATGGAATCGGCGAGTAATAGGAAATCACCAAAAGATTGATGCGGAGCATATGGAAAACCATATGGTTGAACGGCAACAGGGATGCCTTCATTTTTCAGGATGAGTATGCCTTTATCGGGCAGAGAAAATGCGGGCAGCATTTGTGCGTTTTGACCGTTTCCATAGCGGATTGTTCCTGAGTCTAGGGGGCAAGGAATGGTTTTCTTCGTTCCACTTTCTGTGATGAGGTCCAACACTGCTTCGGGCATGGGAACGGGACTGTAGGCAATAAAATAATCGCCCTGGCTTCCTTCAATCTGGTGGATGCCGATAATTTGGACGCTTTGATGGTCCGGATAGTTTATTAGCACGGAGTCTACAGCGAAAAAGGTGAGATTACCCGCTGTGTCGACGGCTAGAGGAACTTCTATAGCCCACCTACCCAGAGGAACGGGCCGATCGAAGAACACGTCCCAATACAAAGGCCCCAAATAGGGATAAAATGCGGTATCAAGAGGTGTCCCGTCCTGCGAACGCGTAATGACACCGTTTAGACTTCCGGGTGCAGGTAAAGTAGGTTCGGACCAATTAAGCCTGAGGTGCCGTGGCGATAAAACATCAATGGTTCGCAATTTTGGTGCGACGGTATCGCGAAAAGCGTAGCCTTCGGCCCTCAATGTTGAAAACAAAAATTTATCCACACGGCTTGAAGTATAGGTGCAGTGCAGACTGAGACTTTTTGAGGAGCGGAGCGTGCTGTCCGTCGTGCTGAATAAAAGTGTGTCCGCATCGTACACGTGAAAAGTGTAGTTGCTGTCGCGTTCAATCCGCAGATCAACGGCTACTGCACTCCGGTTTACGTAGCCTGTAATTGCAGCTAGAACACTGTCTTTTTCAGGGGTATGCAGCAGCAAGGATAGATCGTCGCCACTGGATCCGGAGAGTTGAATGGCATAATAACCCCTGTCCGATTCGATGAACCTAAAACTGCAAAAATTAGCCGTGGACGGATTAAAATCCATGTGCATTGTGAGGCTCCAATTTCCGCGGAGCGCAGCGCGACTCTTGCGACGCCATTCCAAAGAACCCGCAGCCGGCGCTGCGCTTCGCAATCCGTCTGTCGAAAAGTGCATCCACGCGGTATCGCCCTCCCAGTCTACATGTGGAGCAGTTAAGGAGTCGCTAAGTTGGTAAAATTGGCCTGTGGCCGCGTTAAAAATGAGGCAGAAACAGAGTGTTAGTGCACTACGAAACAAGTAGGTGAACATAAGGCAGTTTAGAAGTAGCTTTGCGGGGTACTATATAAGTTAAGTCAATTTTTATGAGAATTGCAGTTGTCGGCGCCACGGGAATGGTTGGCCAGATTATTTTGAAAGTATTGGCGGAACGCAGCTTTCCTGTCACGGAACTTATTCCTGTGGCATCCCAGCGTAGCGTGGGAAAATCGGTTTCTTTTGGCGGACGGGAATGGACCATTCAAAGCCTAGAGGCTGCCGTTGCTGCGGTACCTGATCTCGCACTTTTCTCCGCGGGAGGCGAAACCTCATTAGAATGGGCGCCAAAATTTGCGGCGGCTGGTACGCGTGTTGTCGATAATTCGAGCGCATGGCGCATGGATCCCAACAAAAAATTAGTAGTACCAGAAATCAACGCGGATGCATTGACTGCTCAAGACTTCATCATTGCAAATCCCAATTGCTCTACCATCCAATTGGTCATTGCACTGCATCCGCTGCACCAAGCTTTTGGTGCGAAGCGCGTCATCGTAAGCACTTACCAAAGCGTTACTGGAACCGGTAAAGCGGCTGTTGATCAGCTCGAGGGAGAGCGTAATGGCGAAGATCCACAAATGGTTTACCCGTATAAAATTGACCGCAACTGTATCCCGCATTGCGATATTTTCCTCGAGAACGATTACACCAAAGAGGAAATGAAGATGACCCAGGAAACCGTAAAAATCATTGGCGATGCCGGCATAAAGCTGTCCGCTACCGCCGTTCGCGTTCCTGTGCAGGGCGGACACAGTGAGAGTGTGAACGTAGAATTTGAGCGCGAATTCACTTTGGATGCGGTGCGAAAGATCTTAAATGACACTCCGGGCATCACCCTTCAGGATCGCCCTGAATTCAATACCTATCCCATGCCGCTTATGGCGGAGGGAAAAGACGATGTATTTGTGGGCCGATTGCGCCGCGACTTCACCGCCGATCACGCCCTGAATCTATGGATTGTTAGCGACAACCTTCGTAAGGGGGCTGCTACAAATACCGTTCAAATTGCTGAGGTCTTGTTGAAGAAAGGATTCATCGGATAATTTTAATTGGATCATACTTCAACCGAACCACCTTTATTGTTTTTGTGTTACTGAGGTATGAGAATTAAAACAATAGCAATGGCCTTGTTTGCCTTTATGGCGAGCTGTACGGCCCAAACCAACAAGAAGATGAGCGACGCATATGCAATGGCCACCATACCGGCACCCGAAGAAGGACAGGAAGTAGCTGTATTAGCATCGGGATGTTTTTGGGGTACAGAATTTTATTTGCAAAAAATCCCAGGTGTGCTCGCAACGACTTGTGGATATACGGGTGGGATGGTAAAGAATCCTACCTATCGCGAGGTCTGCAGTAAGCGCACAGGTCACTATGAAGCTGTACATGTCGTCTTTGATCCAGCGCAGGTCTCGTTTGAAGAAATCGCACGCGTATTTTTCGAAACGCACGACCCTACTCAACGCAATGGACAGGGACCTGATATAGGTCCACAGTACCGTAGTGCCGTATTTTTCCAGAATCAAGAACAACGTGAGGTTACTGAAAAACTCGTTGGTTTGCTTGAAACCAAGGGCTACGATGTGGCCACAGAGGTGCTACCAGCGGCAACCTTCTATTCAGCTGAAAATTACCATCAAGATTATTACGACAATAAAGGAGGTACTCCGTATTGTCACGCTCCAAGGAAACTGTTTTAGTCTCGAATCGACAGACCATAAAAAGTCCGAGCAATATGCTCCGGTTTTTTGTTTAATTCAATTTACGGTAGTCGCCGGGGCTTTGTCCTACCTTCTTTTTAAACAGCCGAGAAAAGCTTTGAGGGTATTCGAAGCCCAAATCATAAGCTATTTGGCTGATGGAGTCGTTTGATCCTAGAAGCAAGCCCTTTGCTGAACGGACTATGTAGTCGTCTACATGTTCTTTGATTCCCTTGCCCGTTTCCTTTTTTAGTAAATCACTTAGATAGTGCGCGGACATATTCATT
>CATAQZ010000047.1 GCA_949487015.1 Flavobacteriales bacterium UBA4585 | reverse complement strand
TATTGGCTTTGGCAGCCGCTTTGTCTTTGACAAGCTGTGTGAGCAAGCAAAAATACGTGGAGCTAGAGACGTTGCAGAACACCACTGCTGACAAATTGAGCAACACAAAAATGGAATTGGCAGCAGCTACTGCGGCTAAGGAGGCTCAGGCTAAAGAATTGGCTGCACTTCGTGCACAATCTTCAAGTTTGATGAAGCAAGTAGGTGATCTTACTGCAATGAGTGCTACAAACGCTCAGAACATGGAGAAAACGCTTGAGAGCATCAATGAGAAGGAATTGGCCATTACTCGTCTTCAAGACGCAATGAACCGCAAGGACAGTGTAACATTTGCATTGGTAACTTCATTGAAAGGCGCTTTAGGCGATATCAATGATGAAGATGTGCAGATCAGCGTTGAGAAAGGTGTGGTTTACGTCAACTTGAGTGATAAGTTGATGTTCCGTCCAGGTTCAGATTATGTAAGCAAAGACGCTAAGAATGTTCTTGGTAAAGTTGCGAAAATCATGAATGCTAAACCAGGTCTTGAGATTTTGGTTGAAGGTCACACAGATACTGATCCAATCGCAACAGAATGTGTTAAGGACAACTGGGAGCTTTCAGTTCGCCGTGCAACGAACATTGTTCGTGTACTTCAGACTGAGCACGGTATTGCTGCAGAGCGTATGACTGCTGCAGGTCGTGGTGAGTACATTCCTGTTGCTTCGAACGACACACGTGAGGGTCGCGCTGCGAACCGTCGTACTCGTATCGTAGTTCTTCCTAAATTGGATGAATTCAACAAGATGATTGAGGAAGGTTTGAAATAAGCCTATACCATAGTTCTAGAAGAGCCCGTTGCGAAAGCAATGGGCTTTTTTATTTTACAGCATCGAGCACTCCTTTGTAACTGCGGCTGATCGGCAGCACTTCTAAGGTGTTCTGCAGACGAAGGCCGACTTCTGAGGCGTTGTGATGTTCGATATGTCGTGGGTTAATTAGGAAGCTGCGGTGAATACGAATCCATCCTGTTATTTCAGATTCCCATTGTTTAATGGAGCGTGTGGTAGTCCATTGCAATCCATTCACGCCGTGAACGATGGTTATGCGGTCGCGACTTTCAATAAAGGCCAATTCAACCTCGGGGAGTGTATATTCCTTTCGGTTAGATACAAAGGAGAGGAGGGGTTCCTGATCTTGTTTCGGGAAAAATTGGGCAGTCAGTACCTGCTCTGCAAGTACTAATGCACTAATCCAAAATAAGGAGAAGATGGGGTTGATCAGTACTTTTGGAAAATGCTCCGGGTCCAATTCAAACAGCAGCCAGTATGCTGCAATTGCGCCCAGGTATTCCAACCACAGTACCCCAATAATCAGATACAACCAATAGTGCAGTTTTTTAGGAAAGTGCCCGCTCCATCTTGGGGCTAATGCACGCGCAAGCAACGCACCCGGCAGCAACATGGTGCTGAGCATCCAAGCTTGAATAAAGTGAGCGAGGAAACTGGTATAGATTCCTGCTAAAACGAAAGTGGCCAGCAGCCAATAGGCCGCTTGAAATAGGTAGGGCTTGCGCATGAGGTTAAAAATAGGTGTGCTCGTGCCTGTGCGCAACTCTCTCGGCTAAAACATTGGACGCGACAGTCTGAAATGAGGGATTCAGCGGTTTTAAACGGGGATTCAACGAAGGTTTCAATCGGCAAAAATTGACACCTTTAAAGGGAATTTAAACACATTGTTATGTTAGATTATTTCTACATGGGCGGACCACTATTTATGGGTATGCTCACTTTGATTTTTATCGCGCTGATTGTTGCAGCAGTCTTGAAAAAAGGTGTGAAAGAAATTGGCTTATTGGCCCTTGCAATGGGATTCCTGGGCCAATTAATAGGTCTCATGGGTGCCTTTGAAGGTATAGAAGCCATGGGAGGCGTTAGTCAGTCCATGCTTGCCGGCGGTTTAAAAGTAAGCAGCATTACCTCTATTTACGGCCTGCTTATCTACATCATCAGCTTGATCGTTCAGGTCGTGCAACGATTCTTGAAATAGGGAAGGGATCATGTGGGCCGCGCAGCGCGCGGCCCACGGAAGTACAGCAAAAAAAAAGGCGGCCCGGAGGGCCGCCTTTTTTTGTGAAAAGTATTTTTTATGGACACTCCACGCGCAAAACCTCCAAGTAAGCGCCTGCTCCAGAGATGGTGGAGTCAACAATACCGGCATCTAGACACGTATCTTCTACGGTCATTGCAGAACTGTTCAGTTGGTAGTCGAAGCCGTCCCAAGTGTAATTATCTTCATAAAGATCACAATCGCAAAAGGCGTTTCCACAAGAGGCTAGCATGAGGCCAAATCCGGCCAGGAGTAGTAATTTTTTCATTCTGGTTTTGTGTTTTGTTGGTCCAATTTAGCCAAAAAATTGTGCTTGCCCAATCCTAGGTATTTATTCCACTGTACTGTTAGGGGCATAAGGCAGTCCACTGCGCTCTGCAACACGGTCTACTACATCCGTTATATAAACCTTATCGAACGATTGCCCCGACTTCACACCAAAGCCCATCATAAGAAAAGGAACATGTGTGTCGTAGGTATAGCCGGTTCCATGAGTTGAGCCGTAGGGACCATAGAATATAGCGTTCGGCTGCAATTGGAAAATGAGATCACCTCCAAAACGACTTTGGTAGCCCTCATGTAGTTTCAAGGCAAGTGCTTCAGCTCCAGGGCGGCGAATTTCATCGGCGGTATACACATGAATAAATGGATCCATCTGCTCGGCGATTTTTGCAATTTCTGCCGTGTAGGGTTTTGCCCATGCATTCAAATAAATGTGATGGTTGATGATTTTAGATACCGCATTTTCTAGATTGACCTGCACGTCCAGTTCATTTATAATCCTATCATTGAGCTGCGCTACAACATCTGCATTTGCGTAATTGCGGACAGTATAGCCGCCATCTGCAAGGTGATTTGGGTTTTCGCTGGCGCCGTGATCGGCTGTGAGATAGATGATATAATTCCCTTTACCTACTTTTTTATTGAGCGTACGAATGAGTTGACCCAACTGGGCATCCAGTTTTAAATACATATCGTGTACTTCACGAGATCTAACCCCCCATGTATGTCCGGCGTAATCAGGAGAAGAGAAACTTACACCTAAGAAGTCCGTAAATTCATCTTGGCCTAAATCTTCTTCATCGATAAGCAGTTCCGCCATGTCTAAAACCAATGCATTGCCAACAGGGGTATTTTTTAGCATGCTCAGCCCTTTTAATTGGACCATTGCTTCAAGATTGTATGGGAAACTAGAGCTGCCTTCGTTGTATTTAGGTTCGAAAGGGTTTTCATCGGTAAGGCTGTTGGTGTACTTACGAGATGCCATTTCAAGTTTCCACCCTTTTTTCATCAACAACATTGCCTTCTCCTTGCTGTTGTACTTCTCTACATAACCAGGTAGCCTATCGTTGTAATAACTACTTGAAACGAAATGCATGCCGCCATCGAGCCAGTACGCGCCGTCAGCAAAGTGACCAGCAGGAAATATGGCTCCCCGGTCCTTAACACTTACACCGAAACTTTTTCCTTGTTTATTGGTATGTAGCTTGATTCCATCGCTGAAGGTCAAGGCACGGAGATTTTTTGGTGACCGTCTACTACTTTTCTCCACCGTCCCAACGGGCGTCACTGTGGTATCTTCCGCGCAATACATTTCGTAATTACTCCTACCGTCTAGCCAATCATTTGCAACAATGCCGTGATATTTGGGCGTGGTTCCTGTCGAAATACTCGCATGTCCAGGGCCGGTGTAGGTTGGGACATAATTGTAATGCGTATTTGCATAGTTGAAGCCGCTATCAAGCAACATCCGAAACCCTCCATCTCGGGCAAATTGTTCATTGAAACGAATGAGGTACTCTGCACGCATTTGATCGACAACGACTTGTACGACCAGTTTCGGTTGTGCCCAAAGGCTACCATATATACTGCTAATCAGGATTATCCCAATTGCACCTCTAAAGCTTCTTTTTTGATATTGCATGCTTCCCATTCTTCCATTTTGGCTGAAAGTGCAGCCTTCTTTTGTTCGTATTTAGGATAAAAGTCTTGATCTGCCATTAATTCTTTGCAGGCGATGGGATCGGCCAGCTGTACGTCCCAATTCCCTATGGCCTCTTCTAACTCTTCAATAGCGTGTTCTATAGCTTCTAAGTTACGCGTTTCACTGCGCAATTCCTTTTCAAATTGCTTCCGTTCATTGTACGAAAGTCCATTATCGTCGGGTGCGTTTTTTTTCGCTTTCTGTTTCTTGGCTTTAGCCGATTTTGCCTCGACTTCACGCATCGTTTCCATTTTGCGGTATTCCAGATAATATTCGATACCACCGAGCAGCGTTTTTACTTTATGGTCCCGGAATTCAATAGTTTTTGTTACCAGACCTTCCAAAAATTCACGATCGTGACTCACTACCAGTAGCGTCCCGTCGAAGCTTAGCAAACTGTTCTTCAAAACATCTTTACTGTTCATGTCTAAGTGGTTGGTAGGCTCATCCATTACCAAAAAGTTAATAGGCTTAAGCAGCAGTTTACAAAGGGCTAATCTACCGCGTTCACCACCACTGAGTACCTTTACTTTTTTCTCTACATCTTCTCCACGGAACATGAAAGAACCCAACATACTGCGTGCATGTTTACGCATTTCTTCGGGTGAAGCATCTTCAATAGTTTGCAAAGCAGTTTTGTTACCGTCGAGCTCGTCTGCTTGATCCTGAGCGAAATAACCAACCAATACATTGTGACCCAATTCCAAAGTACCCTCGGAAGATATCTCTTTCAATAGCGCCTTCACTAAGGTACTCTTACCTTGTCCGTTCTGTCCAACAAAGGCAACGCGATCACCGCGTTCTATTTCTAAATCGACCCCTTTTAAGACCAATTTATCATCATAGCTTTTGCCAACCCCTTCCGCCTTAGCCACGACCTTACCGCTTCGCGGCGCCGGTAGAAATCTGAAATGCATGGCTGAAGAATCTTCTTGATCCACTTCAATGCGCTCCATACGGTCCAATTTCTTAATCAAACTCTGCGCAAAAGAGGCTTTACTCGCCTTCGCTCTGAATCGTTCAATCAATTCTTCGGTTTGCTTAATCTCTCGCTCCTGGTTCTTCGCAGTCGCCAATTGCTTTTCGCGTAAATCCGCTCGTAATGTTAAATAGCGCGTGTAAGGTGCATTGAAGTCATAAATTTTCCCCATCATCACCTCAATGGTACGGTTCGTCACATGATCCAGGAAGGTTCGATCATGACTCACTACAAGCAGTGTCTGGTTACTCTCACTAAGATGCTGCTCAAGCCACATGATACTCTCAATATCTAAGTGATTGGTGGGCTCATCAAGCAACAATAAATCAGGCTTTTGGAGCAGTAAACGGGCCAATTCTGCACGCATCCTCCATCCACCGGAAAAAGTGTGAAGTGGATTTTCAAAAACCTCCGGTTCAAAACCCAATCCTTTCAACACCAACTCAATATCAGCATCTAAGCTGTCGCCACCTAGTAAGCCAAAGCGTTCACTAAGCTCACTTAATTCGTCGATCAAAGCGCTATAGGAATCACTTTCATAATCGGTACGAACTTCAAAGGCCGTATTTATTTCCTCAATGCGAATATTGATTCGAGAAATTTCGTCAAATGCACTGCGAGCGATGTCCATGATGCTCTTGTCCATGTCCATCTTTAAATCTTGCCGTAAGAACCCGATCCGAGTTTCTTTGGCTTTGCTCATCGCCCCACCATCGAGCGAATAATCGCCAGCAATAAGTTTGAGTAAGGTCGATTTTCCGGCGCCATTACGTCCCACTAGACCTATGCGGTCTCCAGGATTAATTTGAAAACTTACTTCATCGAATATGGCGCGGCCACCGAAGAAAAGAGATGCTTTGTTAACTGCTAAAATCATTGTGACAAAAGTATCAAATGACCACGCGACAACACCTAATTTTACCCTGCATTTCAGAATAAATCCAAATGTTAAGAGGAACCAAACTTTACGCCATCACGCAATCCAAGTGTCCGCACTGTATGGAGGGCGATATTTATCCTAATAAGAACCCCTATAACCTGAAACGCTTTTCGGAAATCAATGAACGTTGCAGTGCTTGCAATCAAAATTTCGAGCCCGAGCCGAATTTCTATTATGGAGCTATGTACGTCAGTTACGGGTATACGGTGGCCCTATTTGTCGCGGTGTATGTCATTTTTGGCATTTGGATGGATTGGAGTATGTGGCCCACCATTACTGCGTTGGGTATCGTCCTTGTATTGCTGGGTCCATTACTTTTTCGAATTGCCCGTACTACCTGGCTATCACTCTTTGTACATTACGACAAATCGGCCATAGAAAATTGGATAAAGACTAAGAAGGAAGGCAAATAGCATCAGTTGTTGCAAGTCTTGAGCTAGACGGTCTCGATGAGGTTTCCTATTATTTTACCATGCGCTGCGGTTGACATTCTTCGAGTAAAGGCGTTCCGTACATGAAATGTTCTGCAAGATTCTCGGCTAAATAGGGCGTCATTAATATGGCTCGACTACCCATTCCATTAAAAATCCAAACGTTTTTCTGTTTTGGATGCGGTCCAATCAGCGGTTTACGATCCTTAACAGCGGGTCGCACTCCCGCCTTGTGCGTGAGGGTTTCAAAGGATCCATCCCATACCTTCTGAACATGTTCTTCAAGTTCAGCTCGTTTCATTGAGCTGGGACCATCACGAAATCCTTCCCATGCATAGGTGGCACCGACAAGGGCTTCATGATTCCCCTCGCCGATCATAAAGTGACCTTGATGAATACACTCCTTACCTAAATCTTTTTCCAATTTAACGGTGATAACC
This sequence comes from Flavobacteriales bacterium UBA4585, assembly GCA_949487015.1. Taxonomy (GTDB): domain Bacteria; phylum Bacteroidota; class Bacteroidia; order Flavobacteriales; family Schleiferiaceae; genus UBA10364. The sequence goes on along the minus strand of CATAQZ010000047.1, from coordinate 10,509 downwards.
TCGCCTTTAACGGGCGCAAAGCCAGTAACCGCCAATTCGCTTTCATCTAAAGCGGCCTGCGCGCCTTCGCAGGAGATTACAGCGTGTGCGCCGAGCGAACCGTATTTTACGCCGTCCCCATGCGATTCTAATTGACTCCAATTAAACTTCTCTTCGGTGAAGTTACCAATGGTCTTTAAATTAGATCTAACGGCTGCCAGCATCGTCTTGACCTTAACCCGCCCGGTCTGTTTCATCAGTCCAGAGCCATGCTCGGCAATAATGTGTTCTGGAACACTCGAAATATTTTCGTTGAGGTAAGGGGAGAAGGACGGATGGTCGGAATGCATTACCCACTGATTTTGCTCGCCAGCATTATGGAAGACTCTTCGAATGGGCATAGGGTGATAAAATTTTTTCCCGGTCCAATTTTCCATAGCTGGATACACTCTTTGGAGCGTCTCCATCATTTCGTCCGCCTTCCAAACTTTCTTCATGCGTTTTAAAACGATAGGGTTCCAGAGTCCTGATGCAACTATTGAACTATGATTCTCCTTTGGTAAGTCAAACACATGCACGCTCGCGCCATACTTCATTAAAGTATAACTTAAGACGGAGCCTGATATACCTCCACCAACAACGATATAGTCTACGTATTTCATAAAATAAAAACTCCCGCTATAAAGGTAGCAGGAGTTTTTGTGTTTTGCTTGTAATTAGATTCGATTAGAAGGTCCACATGTCGTGTTCCTTGTTTCTCAGATCCTCTTTAATAGCGGCAGCTTCAAGTAACTGACTCATTGCACTATTGCGTTTGTAATCTACAATGGTCCGGTCATAGACGTTATCCATTTTTGTAATTACAGCATTGAATTTCCGCAAATGCATAATCTGATCAAAGGTCAGACGCTGATTGTTATTTTTCTCGTTGTAAGCCACAGAAGTTGCCATAGCGTAGCGAGCGTCTGGGAACCATATCCAAAAAGGATTGTAGGTTAATGACGGATTACGTGGATCACGAACTTCAGGAGCAATACCTATGATTCTGTTTTTGAGCTCACCACGTTGTTTGTCAAAATACCAATCGCTTTTCAAATGGTATGCGACAACTGCATTAGCCTTGATTGAAATGGTGTCAATCGCCATTGGTGGACCGAACGGATCCTCAGGATCGAGAATAGTATCGTAAGATTCTATTTTTTGACGTACTTCTGCAACAGTCATGGGTAGTTCGAAGCGGTCGTCAAGGAAAATCTCGGTAATCGTATTCTCGGTAACGATACCATCAACGAGCACATCCCATAAGGCTTTACGATCTGGCATCGGCTTGATCGGGTAGTACAGCGGAAGATTGATTTTTTCACGTAAGTCAATACGCTCCCAATGACGCTCAGACCACAACATATCATCTTGACGTAGATATGGGTAAGGTACTACGCGATTGTTGCGGTAGTGTTTACTTAATTCAGGAACGATACCATCATCTGATGGATCTAATACCTGTGCTTGTGCCGTCGTTCCTAGGGCAAGGCCTAAGAAAGCGAAAGTCAATAAAAGCGATTTAACTCTTAACATATTAGTTCAAATCAATAGTAATAGGCGCAACCTTTGGCTTAATCCCTTTGGCTGTTGTTGCCTTGATGTTTCTAATAATAACAGGCGTACCTGGCTTTGCTTTATCTAAAGCTGCCTTAGCGTTAGACGAGAGCGTATTACCTCTACAGTCGATCGGTGCGAAAGGAGGAATGATAATTTGAAAGGCCGTAACACGCAATGGTAATTCGAAATCAAAGTTCTGAAACTTTGCGTCCACTTTAGCTTTCTTTAGAAGACCCGCTGACATGAGACCTTCAGTTTTTCCGAACACTTCTCCAGAGGCTCCTGGTAGCTGCTTCACACGAAATACTTTCGACCCCATGTTTTTAGTTTTGTCGCCGTCTTTGACGCTAACACTAATCTTCAACTCACCACCTCTTTGTTTCGTAACATCGGCGATGTATCCATTACCGGACTTCTTAACACCCGCTCCTGAAACGATGAGGTTGGCTGGATCAACACCTGGCACGGATACCTCTAATGGATTATCAACACCACGGTAAAGAACGTTCATTTTCGTTGGCGAAATAACTACGCTAGGAGGGGCAACATTATAAGATTCAGAAATCTCATACTCCTTCTTCTCTCCGTTTGCTTCAAGAATGATGGTACCGTTCCACTCCACAGTTCCTGTGCGATTGGCTGGGAATTTTATAGTTGCAACACCACCGCTTACGTTCTCAGGATCGAGAGTTTCACCGTTGATTAAAAACTCAGGGTCCTTAGTGTCGTCAAATGCTGCAAGGAATATTTCCGCTTCGTATTCATCACCTTGGGTAACGAATTTAGACTTAGGCATTACAACAGCACGGACACCTGTGACTTTAATATCTGATGCATCTATATTCTCATGTAAAAAACCAATAACATTCGCTTCAGCAGTTCTAATATCGCTTTGCATACTTGTTAAGAAGGTCATTACAGAAATAAGCGGATAGTGCTCAAATTTTGATTTCTCCCAGCTCTCAGCTGCACCATCATGCATGCGATCACTTAAATCGAACGAATTCGTGATAGCATTTGCTAGAGATGAATTATCACCTGCCTCATTAACAAGGTAATCTCTGAAATCAGCCATAGAAGCTTTTAACTCAGAACCTCGTTGCTCAACTAGAAAGTAGTTGGCTGCAGCCTCGCGATCATCCATTTTCGCAGGCTTGCCTGGGACCTCTTCATCTTCTCCGCCACCACGCTCCATGAGCTCGGCTTTCATGGTTTCAATCGTGTTGTAGAGATTGTCTGATTTCGCTTTTACAGCAAGTGCCTTATCTCTCCATGGTCCTGCTTTAACCTCATTTTCGTCAGCGGCTCTTTTAAATGCCGCATAAAGTGAGGCGTTTTGGCCTTCTACAGTTTCAATTGATGCTTCTTGGCCAACCATTACCTCGTAGAATGCATCCATGACCTCACGCGAAACGTTAAGGGCCAGAAGTGCAGTCAACACGAGGTACATCATGTTGATCATTTTTTGACGTGGTGATAAATTTCCTCCTGCCATTTTATTCTTTTTGTTTTGGGTTATTTAATGGGATAGTTGTTGGTTATCCAATTATTTCCCCATAGCAGTAAGCATTCCACCGTAGACACTGTTGAGTGACTCAAGATTGCCTTGCAAGTTCTGAAGTTGCGATGCGAGACCTTCTGCGTTCGTAGATGCTCCACTCAATTTTTCCATAACATCATTTTGACGTTCAACCTGTGCAGTTGCGTTCTCGAGTTGAACAGCATAAAGCGCATTCAAGTTTTCCATGTTACTAGCAGCACTGTTCAGTTGCTCGCTGTACGCTGCTGTAGCACCAGCGGCATCAACAGCACCAGACAAAGAACCTGCCGTTTCGCTTAGCGAACGCATACCCTCTCCAAGACGCTCAATTAGTGCAGAATCGATACCGCCGTCTTGTAGCGCAGTATCCAGTTGCTCTGTAACACTTAAAGCACGTTCACCACCGTCACCAGTAGCTAATTCAGGGTATACTAATGACCAATCGTAATCAGTTGCTGGCTTCTCAAATGCTGAGAACAAGAAGATCACTGCTTCAGTTCCAAGACCAACAACAAGCATATAGTTGGCACCTTCCCAGTGCATGATTTTAAATAGGGCTCCTAGAATTACGACTGCTGCACCAATACCGTACAGTTTTGCCATAAAGTTCTTAAATCTCTTACCGTTTACATCAATTAGTGCCATAATTCAAAGTTGTTGTTGTGAGTTATTAGTGATAGGGTTGTATTAAAAATCTTTAAGATCGCGACCGATGAAGCTCTGAACCGTTCTAAAACCGATGTAGCTTTTCGCCGTGTCCTGGTATTCATAGTCTCTTGCACCTAGCTGCATGAAGTATGCAACATCTTTCCAAGAACCGCCACGAATTACTTTGCGCTTCATCGTTTCAGTCTCATCCTCAAATGCATTGTATTGGAATTCAGGTGCTACGTCGCTAGCAAATGCATAAGACTGAACATCAAAGGCAGTTGAAGTCCACTCGCTCACGTTTCCAGACATGCAGTATAAGTTGTATCCATTAGGAGAGTATGCTGTAGTTTTTACAGGGTAGAAACCACCATCTGCTGTTAAATTACCACGACGCGGTTTAAAGTTAGCAAGGTAACAACCTGCGCTGTTCGTAGCGTAAGGACCACCCCAAGGGAATGTGGTCAGTTCTTCACCTCCGCGTGCGGCGTATTCCCACTCTGCCTCTGTCGGTAGACGGAAATCGTGTTCGATCAATTCTCCTGCACGTTTAAGGTAATCTCTGCGGTATTTACTTCTCCAGTTTGCAAAAGCACGCGCTTGTCTCCAGCTCACACCTACTACAGGGTATTCGTCGTAGGCCGGGTGCCAGAAGTACTTATCATGCATCGGCTCATTAAAGCTGTAGGTGAAATCATGAATCCACACTAAAGTATCTGGATACACATTAATAGTTTCTTTCTCAAAGAAAGAAGCACGATCGCTTTCCGCCTGAGTGTCTTTGATGTAATCACGGTACCCGAACAATTCACCATCACCATCCTGGTCTTTGTAGTCGAACTTAACACGGTTGAGTTTACTAGCCGCTTTCTGCTTGTTGATCCAGAAGTAGGTGTAGTTCAATTGACGTGTATCCAAATGGCGGTAACCCAACCACTGCTCTTCAGGAGCGAGGTACATACTTTCAATAACTTCCGTGTATTCTGCAGATGGGTAGCGGTCTTTGTCCCACTCGAGGTAAGGATCCCAGTCCAAACGGCGCATCATGCTGTCTGGATAGTTTAGTGCTACGTATTCTTGGAAGAAGGTAGGATCTTCCATTTCTGCTAAATCTGTGTACTCAAAGTCTTCTACCAAACCTTCAGCAAGGCGCGTGCGAGTGATGGAATCACGCACCCAACGCACGAATTGACGGTATTCGTTATTCGTAACCTCCGTTTGGTCCATGTAGAACGACGGTACGCTCACCACCTTCGCAGGGGCTGTGTACGAGTAAGGAACATCTTCATCATGGTTACCCATTGTGAATGATCCTTGAGGGATGTACACCATGCCATAAGGTTCGCTAGGGTACCAGGTAGGACGGTCTTGAACACCGACCAATTCGCCATGATCACTGCTGCCACACGAGGCTAGAAGTGCGATAGACGCCATCCCTAAGAGGAACTTTTTCATAATCTATGTATTTCTACTTTATTCGTTTTTTAAGCAAGCCGCTATATTACAAAAATATAGGGTTTCTGTAACTACCTTTTTCTTTAGGCGGTATTTCTATTGTAAAACAGTAACTCATCATGATTTCATGCGAACCGCTGCTTGAATTTGCAAGCGAAGAAGTCGTAAGGTCATAAGAGTACGTTGCACGTAAATCTTTAGTAATTTGATAACCGGCCATAATCGCCAATGCATCGTATACACGATAGGTAACGCCTCCCCAAATCTGATTATTATATGTTGCAGCTGCGTTTATGTCCAGCTGGGTGGTAACTAAGTCTGTTTTGACCATAGCTGCAGGCTGAAGTACTATACCGTTACCTAAATCAAGGTTATACCCTCCCATTAAGTAGTAATGACGTTGTCCACGGATTTGAGCATTTGCGCTACCTCCAGTAGCATTTAGGATGTCTTTAGTCTCTAGTAAGCGTGTACTGCTTAATCCCGCGTACCACGTTTCTTGCTGATAATAGGCTCCGAAAGATAAATCTGTCGCCATAGAAGTGCTTCCTAGCGCAACTAAAGAAGGATCATTCATGGTTTGGGGCGGTGCCCAGACGCCTGAAGTAACGTTTTTGTTTCTGAAGTCAGCACGAAGCCCAAGCCCGAGTGTACCTCCCGCAAGGTCCATTTGGTAACCGTAACCTACGCCAACAGTGATGTCTTGGAAATAACCAATCATATCGTTCGTGAAATTCAAAGCGAGTCCTCCATGTAGAAAATTCAACGGAATATTCGAAGAAAAGTTCTGCGTGGTAGGCGCATTGTCGAATCCTACCCACTGCGAACGGTGTGCCGCAGAGAGACAAATAGCATCTCCTGCTCCAGTAACGCCTGGATTGTAGAAGATTTTATTGTTTGCAAACTGCGTAAACTGCACATCTTGCTGAGCCCAAAGGGCTGAGGTGCAGAGCATTGCAAACAGGGCGATACGGGTTTTTTTCATGTGGTTTTGCGCAAACATGTTTTCAGTTGCCGCTAAAGATAGAAAAATTCCTTTGCGAACGACACATTTACCGGTTAGTTATCACGCTTTTTGCTGCGCCTTCCACCATCTCGAGGGTATTTTTCCATTCAGGGCTTCTGTATAATCTTCATAATCACAGGGCGCTAGAGTAGTTCTGTTGGAATCTGGCCCTCCCTTCGGAATCTCTATCCACCAACGTCCGCTCGCAGGACTTTTATGAAAGTGAACTTCATCCTCTTCATCGACTAGAACGGTGTATTTTTCATAATTCGTACGCGAGCCGATGGGGTAATCGCCAAATCGTAGCGACAGTCCTTCGAAAAAATACCACAGGGCATGGGCACAAAGGTGTGCGCTTTGACCGTTTCGATCGAGCCTTGGGTTGTATTCAAAAAGTCCTAATTGAGTTAGTCGATCGCTCATGCCCGCATAACGCGTGATTGCGCACAAATCCTCGCCGCTTAATCCATGTGGTGAAGTGTAAAATGTTCCCGGATTGTAACTTTGACGCACAGCGCTCATGTCTATACTAACAAGGTCAGCATCACGCAGGAAAGGTTCTGTACGGGCTATTTGATTTTGTATTTGACCTAGTCGGACTGCTTCAAAAAAGAGTTTGTCAATCAGTCCAATCTCCTCAGGGCTGTTAAAATACGTTTGGTAGCCGAGGTTTGTGAAGTTGTAAAGATTGTGTGGTTCTTGGAGTACAAGATGAGAAACGTAGCTCTGGTGGTCTAAATCACGTCCTTCTGAGCCGACGTCAAGTCGGGCATCAACGCTGACAATGTTTACGGTTTGTTCCAGCGAATCATAACCGCGGTAATTCGCGTAAGTCAGTTCCTGTGAACCACCGATAGTGATCAATACGATCTGCCTCTGGAGCAATTCTTGAGCGATTTCCTTGAGTAAGAGTAATGTGTCTGTATGACGTTCGCCCTTATAAAGATTGCCTAGATCGGCTATACCGTAGTCCCATTTTCCCTTGTACAGCTGGTATAGGAATGGCCGTATTGCATCGGCAGCACCATCGCAACCTACGTTGCGATAAGCTCTGCGATCTTCCTGCACTCCGACAATAGCGACTTTAATGCCGTCTAAATCGGGAAGACCCTCCATTTCAGTGTGGCGACGAATACTTCGCCCCAACTGATTGGCGTCTAAAACGGGAAGTGCATCGATGACACTTTCAGGTACAGGGCTGAGATGTTCCACGGGCATATCATTTACCCGACCAATTTAGAACCTTATTTGCGCTTTGCCCGACGCTTTGTGGGGCCTGCTTTGATAAGTTCTTCACAAGCTGCACGATCTAAAGTTTCCGGATCAGTGTCTTTTGGAATCTTAAAGTTCTTGCCTTCGGATTTGATATAGGGTCCATAGCGACCTTTTAGGACTTGGATCAATGGTTCCTCAGTAAATTCAGCAATTGTGTTGTTCGCGGCACCAGCCTCTTTTTCTTCAATTACCGCTATCGCTTTTTCAAGACTTACTGTTTCCGGTGCGTCATCCGTAAGGCTATAAAATTTCTTATTCCACATGACGTAAGGGCCGTACCGGCCAACGTTTGCCTTTACTTCGAGCTCTTTATAATCACCGACAATACGTGGAAGAACTTCCTTGCGCAATGCCATTTCTAGTGTGGCATCATAAAAACCAACACCTTGAGGTAGCTTTTTGAAGCGTGGCTTAGTTTCTTCATCACCGTCACCGAATTGGAATACAAACCCATAACGCGCAAGTTTTACATAAACTGGTTCACCGGTGCCCGGCTCCTCGCCTAAAACACGACTTGCACGCGCATTTTCAGGTGCATTTTCGATAAGTGGATGGAATTCGCCGTAAAAATCCTTAATGCTGTCTTGCCAGCCGATTTTCCCTGCAGCTACCGTATCAAAGTTTGCTTCTGCTTTTGCCGTGAATTGGTAATCCATGATCAAGCCATAGTGCTCGAGTAAGAAATCTGTTACTACGCGACCGATGTCTGTAGGAAACAGTTTATTCTTATCTGCTCCATAGGTTTCAGTATCTATCCGTGCAGAGACTCCTTCTGCCGTTGCGCTCAATACATGGTACTCACGCTTGTTGCCTTCAAGACTGTCCTTGATGACATAATTTCGCTTTTGAATGGTGGAAATGGTCGGGGCATAGGTCGATGGTCGTCCTATACCGAGTTCTTCTAATTTCTTAACTAAAGAAGCTTCCGTGTAACGGGGCGTATGCTTAGTAAAGCGTTCGGTCGCAGTAATTTCTTTTGAAGTTAAAGTGTTCCCTTCCTTTACTGCCGGTAATTGACCGTCCAATTCATCCGTGCTCTCGTCATCCGTACCTTCTTGATATACTCGAATGAAACCGTCGAATTTAATCACCTGACCACGTGCAGTAAAGCGCTGCGCATCAGGGTGTCCCTGATTGAACAGTTTGATCGTAGTGTTTTCCAATTTCGCATCAGCCATTTGTGAGGCAATGGTACGCTTGTAGATCAGGTCGTAAAGTTTTTTCTGGCGGTCATCTCCACCAGCCATACTCTTTGCAAAGTTGGTAGGACGAATGGCTTCGTGCGCCTCTTGAGCACCTTTATTTTTTGTCGCAAACTTACGTGCTTGATGGTATTCTGAACCATAACTCTGCTCAACATGTGCCGCGATACCAGCGATAGCATCGTTACTTAAATTAAAGCTATCCGTTCTCATGTAAGTGATGTGTCCTGCTTCGTAAAGGCGTTGCGCAAGCGTCATCGTTTGGCTTACACTAAAGCCCAATTTTCTACTCGCCTCTTGCTGCAACGTTGAGGTTGTAAAAGGTGCCGCTGGACTGCGTTTTCCTGGACGCATTTCAACACTTTCTACTTCATATGTTGCCCCAACACAACCGTTCAAAAAGACTTTTGCTTCTTCTTGCGTTTTGAAATTGGTACTTACATCGGCTTTAAAGCTGATTTTTCCATCGCTGAAAATTCCGCTGACCTTATAGCTAGAGGTTACCTCATGGCCCTCGATTTCTCTTTCTTTTTCTACAATTAAGCGAACGGCTACACTTTGAACGCGTCCTGCACTTAAGCCGCGCTGAATACTTTTCCAAAGCACTGGGCTCAATTCATAACCCACTAGTCGGTCTAAAACGCGGCGCGCTTGTTGGGCATCGACAAGTTCCTTGTTAATCTTTCTAGGATTCTCAACTGCACGAAGGATGGCTGTTTTGGTGATCTCGTTAAATACGATGCGTTCCGTATTTCCATCCTTTAGGCCTAAACTTTCATAAAGGTGCCATGCAATAGCTTCTCCTTCGCGGTCCTCATCCGAAGCGAGCCAGACTTTATCCACTTTCTTCGCAGCCGCTTTAAGCTCTTTGACTAGACTGGTTTTGTCTTTTGAAACACAATATTCCGGTTGGAAATTGTTTTCTATGTCAATGGCCATTCCTTTATCGCACAAATCGCGAATGTGTCCATAAGAGGACAGTACTTGGAAATCGGCGCCTAGGTACTTCTGAATAGTCTTTGCCTTTGCAGGTGACTCAACGATTACGAGATTCTTTGCCATAGGATGCGGGGTGCATTTTAATTATTGCCGCAAAGTAAAGGCTAAAAATCGGCAACTTTCAACTCCTTATATAATGGAGTGGTTTACACGAATTCCGTATTACTACGTAATAGATTTTTTAAAATCGGACAAATTGTCAGTATTGCTTGTATCTTTGTACTACCGCGAAAGAAAGTAAAGTTTTGAGCGGAATACAATTATGGAAGCAAAGACAAAGCGCGCAAGCGGAAGGGGTCTCTACGCCGAGGGCGATAAGAACCCACATGAACACGACGGAACGGTTCTCGAAACCAAAAACCCAACTGGCACTAAAAAACTCTACATCGAGTCGTACGGTTGCCAGATGAATTTCTCTGATAGCGAGATTGTTGCATCTGTTTTGGGTAAAGAGGGGTACACCACAACACAAAATGCCGAGGAAGCAGATTTAGTATTACTGAACACCTGTTCTATTAGAGATAAAGCAGAACAAACCGTTCGTAATCGCCTCAATCATTTTAACGGCCACAAAAGAAAGAATCCCGACATGAAAATTGGGGTGCTCGGCTGTATGGCGGAGCGTGTGAAAGGCAAACTTCTAGAAGAAGAGAAATTGGTCGATCTAGTTGTGGGCCCAGATGCCTACAGAGATTTGCCGAATCTTTTGCAAGAGCTCGACGGTGGAAGAAAGGCAGTCAATGTAATTTTAAGTAAGGAAGAAACTTACGACGATATTGAGCCGGTTCGCTTGGGTGGTAATGGAG
>CATAQZ010000046.1 GCA_949487015.1 Flavobacteriales bacterium UBA4585 | reverse complement strand
TCGTCGTGGGTTGCGAAAACAAAGGTCATGCCCTCTTCTTTATTCAACCGCTCCATTATATCCAATAGGTTTGCCGTACTCTGCGAATCCAGGTTCGCTGTAGGTTCGTCTGCCAAAACAAATTGAGGCTTCGACGCAAGCGCCCTTGCAACAGCAACGCGTTGCTGTTGACCGCCAGAAAGCTGTCCTGGTCTTTTATCTTCCTTACCCTTAAGTCCAACCGCTTCAAGCAGCTGCTGGGCGCGCGCTTCGCGTTCCTCCTTTGGCCTGTCCTGCAAGAGCATAATGAAACTTACATTTTCCTGAGCAGAAAGCACCGGAATAAGATTGTAGGCTTGAAAGACGAACCCAATATTGCGCAATCTAAAGTCAATTAATGCATTTTCACTCAGCGTGGTAATGTCCACCCCTCCAATAGCAATTGATCCTGCCGTAGGCTGGTCGAGCCCTCCAAGCATGTTTAGCAACGTGGTTTTCCCACAGCCTGATGGGCCTTTTAGCGCGGTAAACTCTCCTTGAGTTATGGTAAGGCTAATGCCGTTCACGGCGCGTACAGGAACAGCCCCCTCATAGACCTTTTCTAGGTTTTTGACTTCGATAACTGGTTTACTCATAACTTAAATACCACGTATGGCTTCTACAGGGTTCAATTTTAGCGCCTTAATTGCGGGTAAAATGGAGGCGATCAACGCCGTTGTGATTACCATTACGGCAATAATGAGGTAATAGCTGGGGACGATTTCCGGGTAAATCATGCTCTGTACGCCCAATTCTGCCAAACCGTCCTGCTTGCTCGATAAATCTATACCAATACGCATCATGGCGCGTGTGCTCAAATCACCCAGAAGGATCCCGATAGGACCACCAACGAATCCCAGCATCAACGTTTCAATAAGAATCATTAAAAAGAGCTTGCGCTTATTCATTCCCACGGCCATGAGCATACCCAATTCCCTACGACGTTCCAGAATGGCCATAAGCATGTTGTTGATAATCCCGAAAAGAAGTGCCATCATAATGATTCCAAGAACAAGGACGAGCATGATGGCCATCATATCATCGGCGAAGCCCAATTCAGGACGAACCTGTTTCCAAGACTTCACTGCCAATCCTTCAGGAATAGCGGCTGCTAACGTGCTTGCCTTTTCTTCTGTATCCACGGTCTCCTCAAAACGCACCAATACTTCGTGCACTAAAGGCGCGCCCAAAGTCTTTTCCAAATCCTCATGATGCACATATAGATGAAACTCATCCCAGGTAGCGTTCAGAGTTTTATAAATCCCTGAAATTCGGAACGATGCTCTGCTGAGTGTACCTTCAGAATCTTGAAAAGTGAGGACCACTTTACTACGTAATTTTAACCCCAATCGTTTCGCTAATTTTTCACCAATCACCAGTCGATTGCGACCGGGAGCTTCAAAAAAATCACCGTCAACCATGTAGTCCGCTAACGTTGTTTGAATCCGCTCTTCTTCCGGCCATATGCCCATAATGCGAACCGCACGGGCACTTTTAGCTGAATTAATCATTCCGCCCAACACCGTGCGTTGTGCCGTGCC
>CATAQZ010000045.1 GCA_949487015.1 Flavobacteriales bacterium UBA4585 | reverse complement strand
ACATTCTCCCATCCGTTTTCACCGATGATCACTGGTACACCGATACAGATATCATCCTGACCATACTCACCATTTAGCAACACTGAACATGGGAACATTTTCTTTTGATTGCGTACAATCGACTCCACAAGCTCTGCACCTGCAGCGCCTGGAGCATACCAAGCAGAGGTACCGATTAATTTCGTCAAAGTAGCACCACCAACCATGGTTTCTTTAACTACGTGATCTTGCTGCTCCTGCGTAAGGAACTGCGTCACTGGCATACTGTTGTAGGTAGCGTGGTTGATTAGAGGAATCATAGTAGTATCACCATGACCACCTATGACCTGCGCCTGCAAGTCGTTTGGAGAACAACCCAATTGCTCCGTTAAACGGTATTTAAAGCGAGCTGAATCCAGAATACCTCCCATACCGATAATACGGTTCTTAGGCAATCCCGAAGTTTTTGACGTTAAATACGTCATGGTATCCATTGGGTTAGAAATCACCACAATGATGATCTCAGGACTGTGCTTGATCAAATTCTCTGTCACCATCTGAACAATCTTCGCATTGGTACCGATCAACTCTTCACGAGTCATACCAGGCTTGCGAGGAATACCAGAAGTAATCACTGCTACGGCAGAACCGGCAGTTTTACTGTAATCATTGGTCGAACCGACAACCTTTGAATCAAATCCATTCAAAGTTGCAGTTTGGTTCATGTCCATGGCCTTGCCTTCCGCAAATCCCTCCTTGATATCAAGCAGTACAATCTCCTCCGCCAATTCGCGGCGAACCAAGTTCTCTGCTACTGTAGCACCTACGTTTCCGGCACCTACAACAGTAATTTTCATATGTATCTGGTTTTAAGTTAAAATGGTTTTACAAATGTACATCACAGCCTTCGGTTACCACAGCTTCGCAGGGGGAATTCCATTCGCCATTGCATGCCTTAATAATTCAATACTGCGTTGTACCTTTGACCCACGAAAAAACACCCTCACCATGGTTGCATTGAAACTTATCGGAATTACCGTTGTGCTTTTAGGATTAGGATTCGCCGGAATCGCTATTAAAATCTGGGCGAAAAAAGATGGAGAATTCGCAGGAACATGTGCATCACAAAGCCCTTTCCTAAATAAAGATGGTGAAACTTGTTCGTATTGTGGTAAGGATCCTAACCAGTGTGAAACGAAGCTAGAACAGGCTAGTTAACCGTATACTTATTCCACCCGGGAGTTTCGACAACTTCTAAGTCACCAAATTTCGTCCCCACGATAAAGTAACCTTCCACATTCGGAAAGCGCTCGAGCATCCTCGTAGCACCAGCAATGCCCTTTATCATGCAAGCCGTAGCTAATGCATCAGCAGTCGTCGCATCAGATGCGATGATACTTGCGCTCAACAGATTACTGATGACTGGCCGCCCCGTTTCTGGGTCTATGCTGTGAACGACTTTTTGCCCTGTTTCGTCCTCCCAATATTTCCGGTAATTCCCACTCGTCGCTAAGGACATACTGTCCAGCTCCACTATGGTTTGAAACTGGCCTGACACACGTTCTTCCGTAGGTTCTTCAATACCGATGCGCCATTTTCGACCTCTTGCATTAATGCCTTTGCAACGAACCTCGCCGCCTATTTCAATCATATAATTCGAAACGCCTTGACTTTCTAATAAACCGGCTACAACATCCACCGTATAACCCTGAGCAATCGCATTTACATCTATAGCATAGCCTTTTGGCAATGCATATTTTTCCAATCGTTTACCTGGCCTATGAGCACGCATTCCTTTGTAACCGACGAAATTCATCAAACTATCCACATTGATCGAGTCTTTTCGTGAGCCGCCAGAGAACCCCCACGCTTGAATCAATGGTGCAATGGATATATCGAAGGCACCATCGGTCAGTTCACTGAACATAAGTGATTTCAAAATAACGCCATGAAAATCCGTACTGAGAAACATCGAATCGCCGTTATTCAATACCGAAATCTCACTATTCTCCACCCATAAACTCATTTGCTGGTCCATAGAAAGAAGTATGGAGTCGATTGCGGTGCGGTAATCCACACCTTCCGGTACCAAATAGCTGATACTAAAGGTGGATCCTTGAGCGGGACCCTGATTCGTCATTTGAACCAATTCGGGTCGGCTCGAACAAGAGGCCAACATCGCGAGAGACAAAAGCGCTATACATTT